>CALWGN010000045.1 GCA_944380055.1 uncultured Lachnospiraceae bacterium | reverse complement strand
AATCCATAAATTGTTCTAAAAATACTTGAACTACTCCTTTTCTTTTTGCTTCTTGCAATGCATTTGGTCCGTGTTCTTCTAATCTTTTTTTCGCTTCTTTAGCGCTTAAGCCACTTTTTGCTGTTTTGACAGCTTGAAACACTTCTTCCATACTTTGATTAAAATACTGTTTCATCGTTCTCCTCCTAATGTTTATTAGCTCCTTGGAAATCAAATACTTGATTTATTACACACACACCTCGTATAGCAAATTAGTTAGGGGTTATTTCTTATCTAGAACAAAGCGTACAAGTCCATCTTAAACTCCCTCAGTCCTTGAGGTACTTGCTCTAGTTTTGACACCGATATGTGGCTGCTTTATCAAACCTTATTTGCATTTGCACATCGTATGCTTCCTCCCGGAGGCTTTTAAAATATAGGAAAGTGAGAACTTTCTTATATCTAAAAAAACAAAAAAGACTTTTAACGCATCTAAATAAGCTAGATACGTTAAAAGTCTTGTAACCGCACGGGTATGTGATGCCAGGTCCATGACCGCGTCTGTTGACAACACATTTCAACTACTCCCTTTTAACTACTATACAGTAATGTAAGTATTTGTTATGTGTAGTATAACCTTATATCTAGTAATCTGTCAATAGGATTATTTACTTTATTTTTGTAACTTATTATTTATTATTGTATATACTGTTGAATATAATAACTTTCCTCCATTAGTAGATAGGAGCGTGATAAATAAATGAATATTAAACAATCTAGTACTTTCTTTGTTATTGGTAATGACATCAGACAAAGCTATATTGCAAAAGAACTTTGTAAAAAAGGCTATACTGTGTATATATATCAGGGATTTGAATCTATATTTGAACCACCCACTATAACACAAAAAACATCACTTCCAAATAGAGAAATATATTATCCTAAAGCATTTAAAGAACATTGGAACTACCCACCTTTATATGATGGCACATTATCTACTCCTTGTCTTACTACTCCTATTCCATGTTCATTAAAAGAAGGTTTTTTTAAAAGTACTTATATTATTTTTCCAACTATAATTTCTTCTGAGTTAGAAAAAAAGTTAACAATATTTTCCTATTTTAATACTTCTCATACAATTATCGCTGGCCGTCTTCCAGACACATGGTCTGACTATTGTATCAATCATCATATTTCTACCTTTGAATATTGTAACGATAGGGATTTTTTGTCCTTTAATAGCAAACTAACTAGTGAAGGATTACTATCTACTATCATTTCCACACTTCCATTTAGTTTATATCATCGCTTTGTTCTACTTCTAGGATATGGTAACTGTGGAATGGAAATAGCTTCTCTTTTAAAAAGCTTTCATTGTAGTATAACCGTTGTTGAAAATAATAATACACAAGCAGCACTTGCCAGGGAACATGGTTTTGTTTGTATTAATAATTTAAATGACTTTCACCAAATTTCTTCTACTCCTATTATTATTAATACAATACCTTCCCATCTATTTTCCCTGCGCCAAATACAAATGATTCCAACGGAAGGATGGATTTTTGATATTGCTTCCTATCCTCATGGTTTTTTAAAACAACACATAGATTTTTATTCTATTAATTATTGTTTAGAACTTGGAATACCTGGAAAGTTCTCACCTATAACTTGTGGTTTTCTTATTGTTACCATAATTGAAAAAAATATAATAAAATGGAGAAATGGAGATTATTATGTATGATTTTTCTAGTAAAAATATTGGTATTGCTTTAACTGGCTCTTTCTGTACTTACGAAAAAATATTTGATTGCATCAATGACTTGAAGAAAACAGGCGCTAATCTGTTTCCTATTTTTTCCTTTCAGTCAGCCACTACAAATACTAGATTTGGAGAAAGCTCTGAGTTTATAAAAAAAATAAAACACTTGACTGGTAAAGAACCTATTTTGACAATTCCTGAGGCAGAGCCAATTGGTCCTAAATCTATGCTTGATATTTTAGTTATTGCACCTTGTACAGGAAACACGTTATCAAAGCTTGCCAATGGAATTTCTGATACACCCGTACTTATGGCTGCAAAATCTCATTTAAGAAATAATAAACCTCTAGTTATTTCTTTATCTACAAATGATGCATTAGGTATGAATTTAAAAAATATTGGTATTCTATTAAATACTAAAAACATTTATTTTGTTCCATTTGGTCAGGATAATTATAAAACAAAACCAAATTCAATGATTGCTCGTGTGGAATTATTGGCTGATACAATAGCCTCTGCATTGTCTTATCGCCAAATTCAGCCCGTCATTCAGCCTATTAGCAAAAATGAACTTTTACAATAGTTTTCTTTTGTAAACGTATTTTATAATGGAACTTAAAATTTATTTAGATTGGAGACATTATGTGTGGAATTGCTGGATTTTATAATGGTATTGATTGTGATAAGTTGATACAAATAGCTGCACTTGAAAAGATGAAAGACTCACTGATTCATCGGGGACCTAACGAAAATAATATGTATTATAGTTCTCATATAGGAATTGCCCATACCCGTTTATCTATTATTGATATTATAAAAGGGCAACAACCAATGACAAAAAAATCAGATGGTAAAGACATTGTTATTTCATATAATGGTGAAATATATAATACAAAAGAGTTAAGGCAAATGCTATCTTCTTTTTCTCTTTCCTGGGAAACAACAAGTGATACAGAAGTAATTTTAAATGGTTACTTAGCCTATGGAACGGATATTTTCAAACAATTAAATGGTATCTTTGCATTTGCGATTTATGATGAACGAATTGATACATTATTTCTTGTTCGAGACCATTTAGGTGTAAAACCACTCTTTTATCAATTAGAAAAATCTACTCTTTTATTTGCTTCAGAGCCAAAGGCTATTTTTGCATTTGGAGTAACACCAAAAATAGATTCTGAAAGCTGGGGAGAAGTGTTAGGATTAGGACCTGCAAGAACACCTGGGCATGGTATATTTTGTAATATGAAGGAAGTGTTGCCTGGACAATTTTTATCCATAAAAAAAGGGTATGGTTCTATTCCTATTATTAAAGAACACTTTTACTGGACGTTACAAAGCTATGAACACAAAGATAGCTATAAAGATACAGTAGACTATGTTTCTTATTTGGTCCGAGATAGTGTACGAAAACAAATGATATCTGATGTTCCTATTTGTACATTTTTATCTGGTGGTTTAGATAGTAGTTTAGTTTCTGCTATTTCTCAAGAATATTTATTGGAAGAAGGCAAACAATTATCTACTTTTTCTTTTGATTTTATAGGAAATAAAGAAAACTTTAAAGCAAACTCCTTTCAATCCTCACAAGATAGACCATATGTAGACATTATGGTAAATCATATCCATTCCTATCATCACTATTTAATGTGTGATAGTAAAACACAAGCTGATTATTTATACAAAGCTGTAGATGCCAGAGATACTCCTTGTATGGGAGATATTGAATCTTCTCTTTTATATTTTTGTTCTAAAGTAAGTAATACTCACCCAGTAGCTCTAACCGGAGAATGTGCCGATGAAATATTTGGTGGTTATCCTTGGTTTCATAGAACAGAACTATGGAAAGATGACTATTTCCCTTGGAGCTATGACATGGATATGAGAAAAATGTGCTTTCAAGATGACTTTTTAAAAGAAATTGATATTGATAACTATGCTAAAAATGCTTATCATAATTCTATAAAAGAAACACCAACATTAGATAGTGATAGCCCTTTAGAAAAAAAACGTCGTGAAATTGCTTGGCTTAATATTCGTTGGTTCATGGCTACTTTATTAAATCGCATGGATAGAACAAGTATGTATTCTGGATTAGAAGCACGTGTTCCATTTGCTGACTGGCGTATTCTAGAATATGTATTTAATGTTCCATGGGATATGAAATGCCATAATGGACAGACAAAAAGTCTGCTAATTGAAGTAGGTAAATCTTATTTGCCAAATGAAGTTTTGTATCGTAAAAAAAGTCCTTATCCAAAAACTTATGACCCACATTATGAGAAAATGCTTGCTAATCGATTAAAAGAAGAGTTATCTGATTCTAATGCACCTTTAAATGCAATTATTGATAAGAAGAAACTAGATCATTTTCTTTCTAGTCCTTCTGACTATGGAAGACCTTGGTATGGACAATTAATGGCTAGTCCCCAAATGATTGCATATTTGCTTCAAATTAACTACTGGATGAAAAAATATTCTTTATAAAATAAAAAAATGTCCCCAAAGGGACATTTTTTATTCTAATTCAAAAGCACCTGTATATAATTGATAGTACTTTCCTTGTTCTTCAATTAGCTTATCATGGCTACCACGTTCAATAATACGACCTAATTCTAATACCATAATTACATCAGAATTTTGTACTGTTGATAATCTATGAGCAATAACAAATACTGTTCTACCATGCATTAAACTATCCATACCTTTTTGAACAATTGATTCTGTTCTTGTATCAATTGACGATGTTGCTTCGTCTAGAATCATTACTGGTGGGTTAGCAACTGCGGCACGAGCAATAGATATTAATTGTCTTTGTCCTTGTGATAATCCACTTCCATCTCCAGATAATACAGTGTCATAACCTTGTGGTAACATAGAAATAAATCCGTGAGCATTGGTTAATTTTGCTGCTGCAATACATTCTTCATCAGTTGCATCTAGTTTTCCATAACGAATGTTCTCCATTACTGTTCCAGTAAATAAGTTAACATCTTGTAATACAACACCTAAAGATCTTCTTAAATCAGCCTTTTTGATTTTATTAATGTTAATTCCATCGTAGCGAATTTTACCATCTGCAATATCATAGAAACGATTAATTAAGTTTGTAATTGTTGTTTTCCCTGCACCTGTTGCACCAACAAATGCAACTTTTTGTCCAGGCTCTGCATATAGAGAAATATCATGTAGTACAATTTTATCTGGATTATATCCAAAATCTACATCATAGAAACGTACTTCTCCTTTTAATCTTGTATAAGTAACTGTTCCATCTTGATGTGGATGCTTCCATGCCCAAATTCCAGTACGTTCCTTTGTTTCTACTAACTGGTCTCCTTCAAGTTTTGCATTTACTAATGTAACGTATCCTTCATCTTCCTCTTCTTTTTCATCCATTAATTCAAAAATTCTTCCTGCACCAGCAAGAGCCATAATAACGGAATTTAATTGTTGAGAAATCTGGCTAATTGGCATAATAAAACTTCTAGTTAATTGTAAGAAAGATGCTATCATACCTAGAGAAATTACGCCTGCACCCGTTAAACTAATATTAGGTACTTGACTAATAGCTAATGTTCCACCAACAACAGCAGCACACACATACAATAAATATCCTAAGTTATTCATAACAGGCATTAAAATGTTTGCAAATTTATTTGCTTGTGTTGCATTTTTACATAACTCTTCATTCTTTTTATCAAAGGCTTCCTTTGCTTTTTCTTCGTGACAAAATACTTTTACCACCTTTTGTCCCTGAATCATTTCTTCAATAAAGCCATTTAACTCTCCTAATGATACTTGTTGCTTTACAAAATAACGACCACTTCGTCCTGCAATAAACTTAGTTACTTGTAACATACAGAATACAAAAAATAATACAAATGCTGTCATCCATACACTAAGTGATAACATAGCAATTAGTACTGCTACAATAGTAATTGCAGAAGAAAACATTTGTGGAATACTTTGCGCTAACATTTGTCTTAGCGTATCTGCATCATTTGTATAGTGGCTCATAATATCTCCATGAGCATGGGTATCAAAGTATCTGATTGGAAGCTTTTGCATATGAGCAAACATCTCATCTCTAATTTTCTTTAATACACTTTGTGCAATTACAACCATTGTTCTGTTATAAAATAAAGTAGCACAAATCCCAATAATATAAATGACAGCCATAGAAAGAATAGCTTTTAATAAACCACCATAATTTGGAACAGCTTCTAATAATAAAGGTCCAATATAATCATCAATTAATGTTTGTAAAAATAGCGAAGAAGATACACTTGCTAGTGAACTTACTATAATACAAATTAATACAAATGCAAAACGAACTTTATATTGATTTACATAGGACATTAATCGTTTTATTGTTTGTGTATTTACTTTCTTTTTTTGTTTACTCATTGTTCCACCACCTTTACTTGAGATTCATATACTTCTCTATAAATTGCACAATTTTCAAGTAACTGTTCATGAGTACCTATTGCACTAATTTCTCCTTCATCAAGAACAATAATTTTATCTGCGTCTTGAATAGAGGAAACACGTTGTGCAATAATAATTTTTGTAGTATCTGGAATTTCTTCTAAAAATGCACGTCTAATAAGAGCATCTGTTTTTGTATCAACAGCACTTGTTGAATCATCTAAAATAAGGATTTTAGGTTTTTTTAGTAATGCTCTTGCAATACAAAGTCTTTGTTTTTGACCACCGGATACATTGCTTCCACCTTGTTCAATATAAGTGTCATATCCCTTTGGGAATAAAGTAATAAAATCATGAGCTTGTGCTAACTTACAAGCATGAATTAACTCTTCATCAGTAGCGTGTTCATTACCCCAACGTAAATTTTCTTTAATTGTTCCTGAAAATAATACATTTTTTTGAAGTACCATTGCAACTTGATTTCTAAGTGCTTCTAAATCATATTTTTTAACATTTACTCCACCAACAAGTAACTCTCCTTCTACTACATCATATAGCCTAGGAATTAACTGTACAAAACTTGTTTTTGAAGATCCTGTACCACCGATAATACCGATAGTCTCTCCAGATTTAATTTTAACATTAATATCTCTAAGACATCTTTTATCTTTATTTTTTGAGTATCCAAATTGAACATTTTTATATTCAATTGATCCATCTTTTACTTCTTCAATTGGATTTTCTCCATTTGTTAAATCACTCTTTTCATCCAATAACTCTACAATACGTTCTGCTGACGCTCTTGAAATAACAATCATAACAAATACCATAGAAAGCATCATTAAACTCATTAAAATTTGCATTGTATAAGTTACTAAACTCATTAGCTGTCCAGTTGTAAAACCAACTGCTGGATTATTTCCAGAAGCAATAACCATTCTTGCTCCAAACCAAGCAATAACAATCATACATGTATAGGCACAAAACTGCATAATTGGTGCATTAAATGCTAATGTTTTTTCTGCCTTTGAAAAATCCTTATAAATTTCTTCTGAAATTGCATCGAACTTTTCTATTTCTCGTTCTTCTCTTACAAAAGATTTTACAACGCGAATACCATGTAAATTTTCTTGTACTACATTGTTTAACTTATCATATTTTTTAAATACA
>CALWGN010000044.1 GCA_944380055.1 uncultured Lachnospiraceae bacterium | reverse complement strand
TATCTCATTAGCGGAAGGATTCTGGTTAGATGTTTTCTCTTGTTTCATTAGATTACGATTTTCATTATCTAAAAAACAGGCACGAGTAATAGAGTTGTTGCCAAACTTATTACGAATGGTGTCAATGGCGGAATCTAATTTACTTCGTTTTTCGTAGGTTTCCATATCAAATAAAGAATATTGGTGTGTATTATCCGAAGTGATTTTGCCAGTTTGCACTCCTAAAAGTCGAATAGGAATTGTTCCATCCCACAATGTTTTAAATAGCCTTTTTGCACAGAAAAATACTTCATCAGTAATATTTGTAGGTGTATGCAAAGTCATTTGATGAGAATGACTATTAAAATAAATATCTGTAAAGTGGACAGTAATACAAGTAGCTTTTTTGTGTTCCTTTCTAAGTCTCGTACAAACAAGTTCGCAAAGAGACAATAATATTGTTTGAGCAGTTTCAAAATCATCTACATCATAAGGAAGAGTAGTAGAGTTTCCACAACATTTATTATCTACTGTATTAGAGAATACGTGAGAGATATCAATGCCATTGGCATAATTATATATAACTTCTCCTTGTTTTTTTAAATGAGATTTTAAAAAAGTTATATTTGTATTAGCTAAATCTCCAATTGTTTGAATTCCTAGAGTATTTAGTTTTTTAGCAGAGGATTTTCCGACAAAGAAAAGTTCTCTTACTGGAAGAGGCCACATTTTTTGTTGTATTTCATTTGGATATAAAGTGTGAATTTTATTTGGTTTTTCAAAATCCGATGCCATTTTTGCCAATAATTTATTAGTAGAAATTCCAATATTAACAGTAAAACCTAATTTAGAATGGATTTTTTCTTGTATTTTACTAGCAACTGTCATAGGCTCACCAAAAAGATGGATAGTTTCTGTCATATCAATAAATGCTTCGTCAATAGAAACTTGTTCAATATCAGGAGAGTAATTTTTTAAAATCTCTATAAATTGTTCAGATTTTGTAGCGTAAAGGGAAAAATTAGGTGGTGCTAATACTAAATGAGGACATTTTTTTAGTGCAGAGACAATAGGCTCTCCAGTTACAATGCCAAACTTTTTTGCTGGAGTAGATTTAGCAAGAATAACTCCATGGCGTTTTGTTTGGTCACCACCAATAGCAGAAGGGATAAGACGTAAATCTAATTCTTCTCCATGTTCTAGACGATTAGTCGCTTCCCAACTTAAAAATGCAGAATTTACATCAATATGAAAAATTAAACGATCAGACATAAAAACGCCTCCTAAAAGTAATACTAATAGTATACCAAATATTTGTTCGATTTACTAGTGTATTTTTAAATATATGAATCTTTATAGAAAAATAAAATTGTCTCTTTTCTAATTATTTAAATTGGTATATAATAGAGCAAGATATTTTCGGTTATCAGTTGTTTGGTAACAGGATGGAGGTCAACATGAATACAATAGAATGTATTAAACAAAGAAGAACGATACGATCATTTACAGATAGAAAAGTTGATCGTAAAATTATTGAACAAATTATTGAAGCAGCTTCCATGGCACCATCTTGGAAAAATACACAAATTACACGTTACATTGTAGTAGAGGATGAAAATTTAAAAAATAAAATTGCAAACGAATGTTGCCCAGAATATAATGAAAAAAATATTTTAAGCGCGCCTATTTTAGTTGCAACAACTATTGTAAAAAAACGCTCTGGATATGAAAGAGATGGTTCTTACTCTACGACAAAGGAAAGTGGCTGGGAAATGTATGATTGTGGTATTGCAAGTCAAACTTTTTCTCTTGCTGCATGGGAACTGGGGGTAGGAAGTGTTATTATGGGAATTTTTGATTATGAAAAAGTTTCACAGTTGTTACAAGTTCCAGAAGGACAAGAAATTGTAGCTTTAATCGCTCTTGGTTATCCAAATGTAGTTCCACAACCACCAAAGAAAAAAACAGTTGCCGATTTAGTAACATATCGATAATTGGTATCCCTATTTTCTAATTAATTTATTATAAAGGAGAATACAAATGAGACATTTATTAAACCCACTTGATTTTTCAGTAGAAGAAATATCAAAATTACTAGATTTAGCCAATGATATAGAAAAGAATCCAGCAAAATATTCTAAGCTATGTGAAGGCAAAAAGCTTGCGAGTCTTTTTTATGAACCAAGTACAAGAACTCGTTTAAGTTTTGAAGCAGCTATGATTAATCTTGGTGGAAGTGTAATTGGATTTTCATCCGCTTCCTCTAGTTCAGCTGCAAAGGGAGAAAGTGTTTCAGATACTATCCGTATGATTTCTTGTTATGCTGATATTTGTGCTATGAGACATCCAAAGGAAGGAGCACCAATGGTAGCTTCTTTAAAGTCTAGCATTCCAGTTATTAACGCAGGTGATGGTGGACATCAACATCCAACACAAACATTAACAGATTTATTAACCATTCGTTCTTTAAAGGGAAGATTAGATAATATTACTATTGGATTATGTGGAGATTTAAAATTTGGTAGAACCGTACATTCTCTTATTAATGCTCTTGCAAGATACGAAAACATTAAATTTGTGCTTATTTCTCCATCAGAGTTAAAGATACCAAGTTATATTAGAGAAGATGTTCTTGAAAAAGGTGGTTTTGATTTTGAAGAAATTACAGATTTAGAAGAAGCGATGCCACAATTAGATGTTTTATATATGAAAAAAAAAAAAAAAGAAAGATTTTTTAATGAGGAA
>CALWGN010000043.1 GCA_944380055.1 uncultured Lachnospiraceae bacterium | reverse complement strand
ACTTGTAGGAGTATGATAACTTCTTAACCGTAATTTTTCCTTATATTTAGGCTTGGCTAGAGATGTTCGAATAAGCTGATACTCTGGCGTATCAAAATAAATATTATGAATAGAAGTAACGCCATAGCCATCTACTACAACTTTCCCTTGTAACCGCTTGGATAATTCTTCATACTGTGTTTTCGTTAGCAAATATTTTTTTTCGTATCGTTTAAAAATAGCTTCATACTTGCTCATATCTGCCCTCATTTCTGCGTTACTTTCTAAATTGTAATAACTTTGTGTCAAACAACGCCTAGACACAAATTAATCTGTAAAAATTGTTTCACACCAATTTTCTTTTTATTGAATCGTATTTCAACTTTTACTATTATAAAAAGCAAACCTTAAATCAACTTTAAATTTAGATTTGAAATTCATTTTGTTGAAAATCCTTAGGTTTATAGAAAAATCGGTGAAAGCTACATCTTATTCCAAAAGATGAGAGATAAAAAGAACAGACAGTACGATTTAGATTTTTTTCATCTTCCACTAGTAATATTTTAAACTTACTTTTTCCCTCCATATCCTAATAAAGTTATTATAATTTTAAAATGTTAAAGTTTTGTTATAAGAGAAAAAGAGAGTTTTATAATAGAACTATTTCTATACAAAACTCTCTTTCAAAAATATTTTTAATATTTAATTTTACAATGTTACTCTAAAACAAATCCCATTTTCTTTTTCTAACGCTTCAATTTTTCCATTATGGGTATCAACAATAGATTTTGCTACGGATAAACCAATTCCGTAACCTCCACTTTCTCTAGAGCGTGACTCATCATCTCGATAAAACCGATCAAACAGTCGATTTAAGTTTCCTTTTGGCATATCTTTACAAGTATTATATATTTCTAATATGTTCTGCTTTCCTGTTTGCTTTAATGTAACTGTCACAATCCCACTATCATTTACATATTTTAATCCATTATCAAGTAAAATAGATGCTAACTGAATTAAATTATTTTCATCTTCTTCTATTATGATATCAGGCTCAATATCCATAGTGAAAATGACACCTTTTTGAGTAGCTATGGAAGAAAAATTTTCGCTTGTTTGTAGTATTAGTTTACTAAGATTTACAGTAGAAAATGAAACTGTTTCTTTGCCCTCTTCTAACCTAGCTAACGTTAATAAATTTTTCACTAATACATTCAAACGATTTACTTGATTTAAAATACTGTCTGTCCATTCACTTTTCCCATTTACCATTTCTATTACCTCTGCATTGGCAGATATAATAGCAAGTGGTGTTTTTATTTCATGACCTGCATCAGTAATAAACTGCTTTTGCTTAATCATACTATCAATAATAGGCCTAATTGCTCGTTTAGAAAAAATAGATATTAAAATAAGAACCCCTATTAAACTAACCATTCCAATGGTACATGAAATAAAAAGAAATGAATACACCATATTTAAATCTTGATTACAATCAAGAAAAATAACTATTTTTCCTTCACTTCCCTCTGCTTTTAAATATCTATAATTGGAAAGATATCCTTTTGATTTATTTTCACTTAATACTTCTTCCCCAAATTGCATTGCATCTTCAGAAGATATTGCAGCAATATGACCTGTATCAATGGTATAAATATTATTTTCATTATCTGCATAAACAGCAAAATAACGTGTTTCAAATTTAGTTTCTGGTGTTACCAAAAAATGCATTTCATTTTCTGGTGGATTTCCAAAATCTTTTAAGTCCTCTTCTGGAAATTTTCCATTATTTTCTGCTAACATATTAAGTAGCTTATCTGCTTTTTGAGTTGTATGTGTAAAATTAGCAATGTTAATACTTCCTACTAATATAACAACTACTATTAAAAGAGAACACATAGCAATTAAAATAAATTTTCTTTGTAATTTCCTAATCATTTTTTATCTCCAACAAATATCCTAGGCCTCTTACCGCCTTAATCTGTACATTTGATTGAATGGTTTCTAATTTTCTTCTCAAATAAGAAATATAAACCCAGACAACATTTATCTCTGTTTCTGTATCATATCCCCATACCCGTTCCATAAATGATTCGGTAGATACTAGTACTTTGGGACGCTCCATTAATAGCTCCATCATTTGAAATTCTTTATTTCCTAATCGAAGGCTTCCTTTTTTTGTATATAATTCAAAAGTTTTCCTATCTAATGTTAAATCATGAAAGGAAAGATTATTGGAAGAGTATTCTCTTCTTCTTGTCATAGCACGAATTCTTGCAAGCAACTCTCCCATAGCAAATGGCTTTGTCAAATAATCATCTGCTCCTAAATCTAAACCTATAATTCTATCCTCTACTTCTGACTTTGCTGTAAGTAATAGGACTGGTACTGTTTTATTATTATTTCTAAGCTCTTTTAGTACTTCCAAACCATTTTTCTTTGGCATCATAATATCTAAAATAATTCCATCATAATCATTTACCATTGCAAAATCTAATGCATCTGCTCCATTATATACTACATCAACTAAATAGTTATTATGCTTTAACACTGCTAAAAGAGCATTTGATAACTCTTTTTCGTCCTCTGCTAACAATAACTTCATAAATTTACACTACCTTTCTTTATCCTACAATCCCAAATAAATATACTTTAAAATATATATTCATTCTATCAGAAAATCCTTAAATTTAACTTAAAAAAGCTTCTAAAGTTTGTTTTATTTCATCTTTCAATCCATTGTCTTCATATCAAGATACTATGCTTCTATCATTTATATTTTTTTAATTTTAAATAATATTATATACAAACACTTTTATTGTTATTATAATAGATTTTATTAGAAATGAATACCTATTATTTACCACGAAAAGAAAGAAGGTTATATTATGAATTATTCTATTATTTATAGTAGCAAAAGTGGAAACACAAAACAATTAGCTGAAACAATTTATGATTTTTTAACCGAAAAGAATCTATGCGTTACTGGATTTACTAATATTGATAATAAAGAATGCAATATTACTAATGCCTCTTGTATTTTTGTTGGATTCTGGACAGATAAAGGTAATTGTGAAGAACGCCTTCAAACATTTTTACAAACATTAGAAAATAAGACTATTTTCCTTTTTGGAACTGCTGGATTTGGTGGTAGCCAATCATATTTTGAAAAAATTTTATCCAATGTAAAACAATCAATCCCATCTTCTAATACAATTATCGGAAGTTTTATGTGCCAAGGCAAAATGCCTATTGCTGTTAAAAATCGTTATGAAAAAATGAAAGCTGAAAATCCAAATGATACGAAATTTGATGCGATGATAGAAAATTTTGATAAAGCTAGTAGTCATCCAGATATAGAAGACTTACAATGCCTAAAGAATAAGATTTTATCTATTTTATAAATACTCTTTTACATATCATTTATAATTGCTAGATAGTAACAAAAAACAGTCCATATAAAACATATTTTTTCTATATGCCTTATATGGACCGTTTTAACATCCATCATTTATGCAAATTACTACTGTAATCTTAAAGACTGCACTTTTGACACTCTAATCTTATTTTCAATTTCTTTTCCCAGACATTGTCTGTTCAATAATACTTATCATAATATCTTCTGTTAACTGCCCTGATGCATATCCAAATACTTTTCCTTCTTTTGTTATCATAAAAGTCGTCGGATAAGAATACACTCCATATTGTTCAAAGATTTCCCCTGTGGTATCCATGACAACTGGGTATGTATAACCATTTTGTGAAAGAAATTGTTTTATTTCCTCTTCCGAAACTTCTCTGCCATAGTCTGGAGCGGCTATTCCAAGTACAACTAACCCGTCTTCTCCTTCACTATCATAGGTTTCATAGATTTTTTGTATATCTGGCATTTCTGCTCTACAAGGAGAGCACCAAGTTGCCCAGAAATTTAAAAATACTGTCTTTCCTTTATAATCGGATAATCTGTGAATATTGCCATATTGGTCTGTTAGGGTAAAATCAATTGCATCTGGCAACTCTTCTACTTCATTACTTGTATTTTCATTAGAAGAAGTTTGTTCATTACTTTCTTCTATTATATTATCTGTTTCCTTTGTTGTATCTTCTTGTATACTGTCTGTAGAAGTTTCTTTATTGTCTGTATTTTGACTTATACTAGGTCCTGTAAATTTTGATAAGTATCCTGTAATAGCATTCATTTTTCCAGTTAATATTAATAATCCCATTACAACTAATAATACTCCTCCAATCTTTACTGTATACTTTACAACATTTCTATATTTTTTAAATAGTTCTAATAAAGTTGTAGTAAATAGACCAACTGCTAAAAACGGGAGAACAAATCCAATCGTGTAAACACCGATTAATACAAACCCCATTACTTTTGTTGCTGAAGAAGCTGCCATAAGTAGAACACTTGCAAGTGCTGGACCTACACATGGTGTCCAAGCAAAACTAAATGTAAATCCCATAATAAGAGCAACAACTGGAGACATTGCAAATGCATTAATCTTTATTGGAAGTCTGCGCTCTTTTCCTAATGTTTTTGACTGCCCAAATACTCCTATTTGGAATAGCCCAAATAAAATAATTAAAATTCCACCCATTCTTGCAAATAGTAGTTGGTTACTTTTTAAAAATGATCCTAATGTTGAAACACCAAATCCTAAGATAAAAAATGCAAAGCTAACACCAATAATAAAACATACTGTATGTAACATAACTTTGCTTCGTTTATAATAAATTCTTCCATCTTCTCCTTGTTTCCCTGTCCCACCTGATAAATATCCAATGTAAAGTGGAATTAGTGGTAATACACATGGTGAAAAGAAGCTGAGTAACCCTTGTAAAAACACAACGATTACAGGTACACTTGTCTCTAATTCAAATCCCATATAAAACTCCTTTTACTATTATTTTTTATGCTTAAATATTATATATAATAAAAGTATCTATCATGTAATGTTTATAGTAATTACCAATAATTAAACGTCCTAATATTAGCAATATTAACTTTGTTAGACTTATTAACTATGTTAACTATGCTAATAGATTCTAGCCCTCTTAATGGGGCAACTTTCCCTATAGTAAAAAAATACTTTACTGTCTATCAAAAAAATAATATGATTGTCCTGTTTCATCTACAAAATGTTTGCATGTTATTTCAAACACTTCATCTAATATTTTATTGTTATAAATATGCTCTGGAGAACCAACTCCTTTTATGATTCCTTTTTCCATCACAACAATGCTATCTGCATATTGTAATGCCATATTTAAATCATGTAATACAACAATAATTGTTTTCCCCTCTTTCTTAAAGATACGTAATAAATCCATTAGCTCCATTTGATAAGAAATATCTAAGTAAGTAGTTGGTTCATCTAATATAAGAACATTTGACTTTTGTACTAAAGCCATTGCTAAATAAACTTTTTGTCTTTCTCCACCGGATAACTTACTAACGTCTTTGTAACGCAAATGAACAATCCCCATCTTATTCATAGCTTCTTTTACATATTCCATGTCTTCCTTTGAATACACTCTAGGATAAGATAGATATGGAAATCTTCCATGAAGTATCATTTTCTCCACTGAAATGGATGGCAAATCTCTTGTCTGCGGCAAATAAGAGATTTCTCTTGCTAGATCTTTTTTTGCTATAGAGGAAATTTCTTTTTCCCCAATAAAAATTTCTCCAGACATTCTAGTTATAAGACCAAGTATTGCCTTAATTAATGTACTTTTTCCACTTCCGTTTGGTCCTATAATGGCTGTAATATTCCCACATTCAAAACTACAATTAATATGCTTAATAATACGTTTTCCACTGTATCCTGCCTCTACATTTACTAACTTAATCATTGTTTCTTCTCCATATAACAAACATTGTTTCAACGACTCTTTTAAACATTGTTTCTTACTATTCTCTAGCCTACATCTAAAAAAAGGTTGTAGCTTTCACTACAACCCCTAATAATCTCAAATTATCTTCTATTACGTTCTTTTCTAGACTCTCTACAAGATACACATCTTGTAGGCTCATTTTGAAAGCCTTTTTCTTTATAAAATTCCTGCTCTCCTACTGAAAACACAAATTCTCTTCCACAATCTCTACATATAATTTTCTTATCTGTCATAAATATCCTCCTGAAATTAAAGATTCTAAATTGATATAATAATCTCTAACTTTCAAGAAACTATTTACCTAAATAAAACTTTTTATTAGCATTTACGCTGTTTATACATCATAGCATAGTATCTAAATAATTACAAGCATTTTTAACTATTTTTTCTTTTCTTATTATGAAAGAGCAATAAATATATGAAAAATGGCGCTCCAAGAAAGGATAAAATAATACCAACTGGCAGTTCAAATGGAGAAAATAACACTCTTGCCAAAAAATCACATATTGTAAGAAAAATACTTCCTAACAACGCACATACTACAATCATATATTTACATTCTGAGCCTATCAAAATTCTTGCCATATGTGGTACAATTAGCCCTACAAAACCTAATAACCCTGCAAAACTTACCGATGCTCCTGCTAGTACTGCTGCTAGCATAAGGAATATAAAACGATATTTATTTACAGGTAACCCTAATGTTTTTGCTGTTTCATCTCCTAGAGATAATAGTTCCATTTCATTATGTATCATATAGGTAATGATAATGGAAATTATAATTGCAATACTTGCTGGCACTAATACATTTATATTGACTCCACTTAATCCACCAATACGAAATAATGTACTATTTAGAATTGCATCATCATCAAATGTATAAATTGTATCTGTTGCTGCATTAATAAGGCTATTAATAGAAATTCCTGCTAGTACTAGAGTAATTTTACTAGAACCTGTTACTTTTCCTAGCAAGTATACAAAGACTACAGTAATAAAGGCTCCAAGAAAAGCTCCAAATGGTAAAAATAATGAAAATCCAGGAAATAAAGAGCCACATAGTACTGCACCAAATCCGGCACCAGCATTTACCCCTATAATATTGGGCCCTGCCATAGGATTTGCCAATATGATTTGAATAATTGCTCCTGAAACTGCCAGTCCTGCTCCCCCAAATACTGCTGCCATGACACGAGGTCCTCTTACATAAGCCATAATTCTCTGCCCAGAAGTTGTAATTCCTTTTGTAAATACTTCTATAATTTCCCTAAAAGAAATAGTAACTGTACCAATTTTTAAACTTAAAATAACTACTAGGAACAATAAGACTGCTAATCCTATAATACAATATTTTCTTCTAGCTATTTGTTTTTCTTCTCTACTGCTCTCCATATAATATATCTGCTAATATTTTATAGCTTTCTCCCCAACGATTATTTGGCTTATTATGGAACAATTCTTTATCTAATACATAGTAACGATTATTTTTTACTGCACTTAACTCATTCCATGCTGGATTTGAAGTAAGTAGTTGTTCCACCGTTTGTAATGCTGCATCTTCATCTCCCATTATAGTTACAAAAATATAATCTGGATCTTGTGCAATAATTGCTTCCATACTTAAATCTTCTAATAAACCTTTGTCGCTATCTGCAATATTAGTACAACCTAAATCTTTTAACATTTTTCCAGTCATATTGTTGCTATTTCTTGCCTTAGCTCCACTAGAATAAGCACGAATAAGCAATACGTTCTTTTCTGTTCCATCTACTCTTTCTATTTGTTCCTCAATTTGCTTTTTAATTTCTAATCCATTTTCTTTATAAGCCTTTGCATCGCCTGTAATTTCTGCACATATATGAAGCATATCTAAATAATCATCAAACGTTTCTATATCAAAATATGCTGTATTGATACCTGCATTTTTTAATGTATCACCAATGGCCACATGACCTTCAATATTAGCGGATAAAATTGCAAAATCCACATCAGAATCTATGATTGTTTCAACATTTGGGTTTTTTAAAGAACCTAAATTTATCACATCATCTCCTAGGTTTAAACTTTCATCATCCCATGCATCTTCTGTTGTAGCATATAGATCTCCACCTGCTAATTGCCATACTTGTGCGAAACTTCCCGACATAACAGCCACTTTTTTTGCTTCTGAAATAACTATTTGATTGTCTAAATCATCAACAAAAGCTAGTGTACTATCTATACTATTATTAACATCTTCACCATCACTATTACCTTTGGCTGTGTCTGTTTCCTGTTGCGTGTTCTCACTTATACTTGCTAGTGTTGTTGTATTATCTGGTAAGGTACTAGCCTTTCCCTCACATCCTACTAGACTAAGACACAAACTTCCCAATAAAAAAGCGGTTACTATTTTCTTCTTCATATCTATATCTTCCTTTCTTTTTTTATTTATTATTTATAATCATATTGGCATCAGTGATAGCTAGTCCCTCATATTTATCATATAGCTATAAAAAAGGTATTATAAGTAATCTACCTATAATACCTTTTTTATTGTTTCATTTATAAAATACTACTGTTTTATAAAATTTTAGTAATTTTCTGCTCTTACTTCAAAATAGCTTCTTGGATGTGCACAAACTGGACATACTTCTGGAGCTTTCTTACCCATTACAAGGTGTCCACAGTTTCTACATTCCCACATAGTCATTTCACCTTTTTCAAATACTTGTTGCATTTCAACATTATTTAAAAGAGCACGATATCTTTCTTCATGAGTCTTTTCAATAGCAGCTACCATACGGAATTTTGCTGCTAATTCTTTAAATCCTTCTTCTTCTGCTTCTTTTGCGAATGTATCATACATATCTGTCCATTCGTAGTTTTCACCTTCAGCAGCAGACTTTAAGTTTTCAGCTGTATTTCCAAGACCTTTTAATTCCTTAAACCACATTTTTGCATGTTCTTTTTCATTATCTGCTGTATGATTAAAAATAGCAGCGATTT
>CALWGN010000042.1 GCA_944380055.1 uncultured Lachnospiraceae bacterium | reverse complement strand
TTCGACTTTTTTCTCGTCTCAAGCGACTTTCTTATGTTATCACATCTTCAAGACTTTGTCAACAACTTTTTTTAAAAAAGTTTTTTATTTTTTCTTTTCAACTTCTTTCTATTCTCTTACAACTTCTATTTTCTTCTTGAAATTGTATTTGAATTGTTGTTATTGTCTTTTGTTTCTTCTTGACGACAAGGAGTAGTATACTTCATTTAAATCTATTTGTCAACAACTTTTTTAAACTTTTTTCTGTTTTAAGAAATTTATAAATTGCAATAACAAATTAGACACATTACAACTGAGCCAAATAGCAAGGAAATAAGTCATTGAAGGAAGCCTATGAGTAAATATGGAAACGCTTTGGGCAGATGCTTTAAAGCGTTTCCATATTTTGATAGGGTTATGAATTATTTCTTTTTTAATTGTCCAATTTCTTTTGACAACTAATCATCTTTTATTATTTACTAAGTCCAAAATGCGCTTCGTTTTCTTTTAATAAATCCTCTTTCGTAACATTTTCTTTTCTTTCTATGATTCTTAAAACACTTTATCGCATCATTTATTATTCTAAATCCTTTGTAGGCTCTATTTTTTTAATTATGTTGTTAATATAAATATCTGCTAAAGGTTGCATCTTAACAAAGTTATAAAAATCTTTTTTTCTGTGCTATCAAAATACTGACTTTTCAATACAAATTTATCCCCAGTCAAAAATACAATTTGATTGTAATGAACTACTTATTCTTCTACTGAACCTGCCTATTATTCATGAAAGTTTTCCATCATGGCAGTAAGTATATAGCTAGTATTATTCTTTGTCAATTGCTCTATGTTGCTTATACATTTTATCCATACCTTAAAGATAAAAATTGTATTTATCAGCTAATCGCTTTGACATAGTTGTTTTAATTTCCTAAATTCTTAACACATAACTATTACCTGCTCTGGTGTAGTTTGAGCTGGAATACTCCGTGTTGTATTACTATATAATACAATTAAGTTTCTATTTCCTGGATTTCCTCTAAAAGGCTGCCCATTTTCTGTATAAATAGGGGTATTCTCATCTATATTTAATTTTAATGTTCTATCCCTGCTAACTAACACCCAGTTAAACCAATCCACTTTGACAAATCGCCCCTCTATAACTGTTGCAACTACTACTGCCTTATATTGAGGAGGATAAATAAGAGGTACTGGCATATTAGTATCATAAAATATCTCTACTTCCATCCCTTCATAAATGGGTGCATTATTTACAAAGTACGTATACTTATCTACAATAAAATTTATAATTTGCCCTTCATTTGTTTGCATTGTATATTTCATTGTGCATCCTCTTCCCATTTGCTCTACTATTTCTGTAATAATTCCTTTATAGGATGCAAATCTTGATGTTGGGACACCTGCTTGTTGTGCCATTTTTTACTCCTTTTTTTCTTTTATTGTAGCATATGCGCTTTTTTTAAGAAAGCTACTTTTAACACCTAGTTTTCATTGACTTTGCAATTACCTATGCTATAATTTTATATAATATTTTAACTTATACAATACGGAGGGTTTCTTTTATGCAACTTTTTATTTACTTATGCTTATTTGGGTTAATTGCACTTCAAATCTCACCAATATCCCGAAAGGGGAAATGTGTATTTCGATTTCATCGTAATATATTAAAAGCACGATCTACACAAATTATTCCTTTTATTGGCCTTACTATTTGCCTTATTATATTTATTTTAGCAAATGCTACAACATCATCCCTATTTTTTTTAATTTTACTTTATGATATTTGTTTTATTGTAGAATACATTATGGATGGCGAAGGAATTTATGAAAATGCATTTATTATTAGAGGAGTGTATATCGATAAATCCAAAATTCATTATACTGCTATTAAAAACGACAACAATGAAACGCTACTTCTTATTACACTAAAAAAACAAAATGTATTATCTTTTCGTTTACCAATAGAATATTATGATACATTTGGAAATTATGTAGATAAGAAGTTTTAAATAAAAAACCTCTTTTACTTCGATTTAATATTAGAAGTAAAAGAGGTTTTTTATTTAAAATATTTATAACACTTTTGATAAGAATGATTTTGTTCTTTCATTTTTTGGATTCATAAAAATGGTCTCTGGAGTTTCATCTTCCACAATAACTCCTCCATCCATAAATATGACACGATGTGCAACTTCTCTAGCAAATCCCATCTCATGAGTAACAACTACCATGGTCATGCCTTCTTCTGCTAATTGTTTCATTACTTCTAACACTTCCCCTACCATTTCTGGGTCTAGGGCAGATGTAGGCTCATCAAATAATAATACATTTGGATTTAATGCTAAAGACCTAGCAATAGCTACACGTTGCTTTTGTCCACCAGAAAGCTGATTTGGATAACTATTTGCTTTATCACCTACTCCTACTCGCTGCAACAGTTCAATTGCCTTTTTTTCCGCTTCTTCTTTTGTCATAAGCTTATGCTTAATAGGAGCCAACGTTACATTTTCTAAAATAGTTAAATGAGGGAATAAATTAAACTGTTGGAATACCATACCTACATCTCGCCTCATTTTATTAATGTCAGTTTTAGGGTCCATAACATTAAAGCCATCTACAATAATTTCACCTTTTGTTGGTTCTTCAAGCTTATTTAAACAACGTAAAAATGTACTTTTTCCTGAACCTGAAGGACCAATAACAACGACACATTCACCTTTTTTTATATGTGTGTCAATTCCCTTTAAAACTTCTAACTTTCCATATGTTTTATGTAAATCTTTAACGAATATCACTTTGACGTAACCTCCTTTCAAATACATTTAATCCTTTCGTTAATAGCTTAACTAAGCAATAATATATAATAGCTATAGCTATTAGTGGGAGGAATGTTTCATAAGTTCTTGATATAATAAAGTCTGCTGCCTTTGTTAAATCTTGAATTGCAACATATCCTACAATAGCCGTTTCTTTAATTAATGTAATAAACTCATTTCCAAGAGCTGGCAATATATTTTTTATTGCTTGTGGAAGTATAATATATCTCATAGTTTCTCCATAAGAAAAACCAAGAGAGCGACCACCTTCCATTTGACCTTTATCCACTGCTAAAATACCTGCTCGTATAATTTCTGCTACATAAGCAGCACTATTAATACCAAATGTTAAAACAGCTGCTACAATTCCCATTTTACTTTGGAATACAACCATATACATAATTAACAATTGTACAATCGCAGGTGTTCCACGAATAATATCAATATAGATTGTAGCAATTCTTGAAAATAGTGTTTTCTTCCCTTTTTGTACTTCTGTCATTTTCATAAGTGCAATTATTAACCCTAATACTACCCCTACTAATACTGCTGCAAGAGATATTCCAATAGTTGCTAACAGGCCTTGTAATAATAATTTATAGCCATTTGTACTAATAAATACAAACTCTAATGTGTAAATAAACTCCATTACTGGGTTATCCGAATGCTTTCTTACACTTTGTTCTGTTCCATTGATGTATGTTTCTACTAACTCATCAAATACACCATTTTCTTTAATTCTTTGCATTCCCTCATTAATATCATTTAATACTTGTTCATTTCCCTTAGAAACAGCAATGGCATATTCTTCTGTAATACCTTCTACTTCTACACTTTTTAATACACCTTCATTGGCACTTACAAATTGCTTTGCTGGATTTGCATCAACAACTACGGCATCTACACTTCCATTTTTTAACTCAATAATAGCATCTGTTCCTTTTTTGAAACGCTTTACTTCTGTACTTGAATCTGTAATAATTTCATTATCTTCTTCTGGAGTTACTAATAAATCTCCTGTTGTCCCTTCTTGAACAGCAACTTTTTTTCCATTTAATTGTTCTAATGTAGTAATATCACTATCCACTCTTACTACTATGTGTTGTGTTGCTTGGTAGTAAGTATTTGTAAAGTCTACGCTTTCTTTTCTTTCATCTGTTACTGTCATACCTGCAATTACAGCATCAACAGCACCTGTCTTTAATGAACCGATTAAAGACTTAAATTCCATATTTTGAAACTCTACATTGTATCCCATTTCTTCACCGATAGCCTTCATAACAGCAATATCAAAGCCATCTACCTCACCATCATTATTAATATACTCAAATGGTGGAAACTCTGCATTTGTTCCTACACGCAATATTTTTTCACCTGTTTCATTGCCTTTTCCACAACCGACAACAAACATCACACATAGCAAAATTCCCATCAAACTTGCTTTGATTTTCAAACTTGCTTTGATTTTTAAACTTGCTTTGTTTTTCATTTTATTTACTCCCTTTCTCTTTCTATTGTAAAAAGTATCCTATAGAAAACAGAATCTATATTAATAAGACTATATGACACTTTTTTCTTGTAACAAATTCTTTTTATATATTAAAGTATATACAAAAAATATTTGTACCATCTGTATTTTTATTCTTTATTTTTTCTAAATATAGTGTTTTTTTAACGCTCTTTGCATAATTATACATTTTATATTTATAAAAATCTAGTACTTTTTTTATTTTCTTTTTACTTTATGAAAATTGCTGTACGAACATTTCAAAATACTTTATTTACAATGCTTTTTACACAAAAAAAGCACCAACCCCATAGCTCCTACGTCTACAAAACTGGTACTTTCAATGCATCTCCAGGGGCTCGAACCCTGGACACCCTGATTAAGAGTCAGGTGCTCTACCAACTGAGCTAGAGATGCATATTTATAAAATTGAAAAGTGCGCCTCCAGAGGCTCGAACTCTGGACACCCTGATTAAGAGTCAGGTGCTCTACCAACTGAGCTAGAGGCGCTCACTTCGTGTTGTTTTCACAAGCACGAATGTAATTATATACTATTTGTTTTAAAAATGCAAGTACTTTTTTCAACTTTTTTCTCTCTTTTTTTTTGACGTAATTCTTTAAAGAAATTTGTCAGCATAGTTGAACATTCTTCTTCCTTTATCCCTCTAATTACTTCCACCT
Source organism: uncultured Lachnospiraceae bacterium (assembly GCA_944380055.1). Lineage (GTDB taxonomy): Bacteria > Bacillota > Clostridia > Lachnospirales > Lachnospiraceae > Fimimorpha. The sequence continues at coordinate 12,898 of CALWGN010000042.1, read as the reverse complement.
TATGATTAAACTCATCCATCTCTAGTAAATTTAAAATACTTCCTGCACAGCCTGCCTTTTGATTCATACATCCTATAACTACTTTTTTTAATCTTGATTGTACAATTGCCCCTGAACACATTTGACAAGGTTCAAGTGTAACATACATTGTACAATCTTCCAAACGCCAATCTCCTAATATTTTTGAGGCTTTTTTTATTGCAATTAATTCTGCATGAGAAAGTGTATTTTTATCTGTATTTCTTCGATTATATCCTCTTGCAATAATTTTTCCATCATTTACAATAACACATCCTATTGGCACTTCATCTATTTTATATGCTTTTTTCGCTTGCTTAATTGCCTCTTTCATAAACTTCTCATCTTCTGATATCATTTTTTCTCCATTCTCTCTCATTTTATAACTGTATTTTTCTTATACTCCTAAAATGGGAATGCACCAAAAGCCTTTTACACTCCCTTTTTCTGTGTCTTGCCTATCTTTTATAAATGTATGAAACCCAAACATATTTGCCATTGCTTTTTCTCTTTCTAAATATGTTCCTGGTGCTCCAACATAATATTTGTACTCTCCTTCTTCCTTTCTTCGCAAAACAATTAAGTAACGATGGTTAAAATAGCTATGTAGTAAAAAACTATTATTTCCCAAATACCAATTTTCCTTTGGAAGAACACCTAAATCTGCTGGCTTAATGCGAAGACACCGAATGGTAGGTTCGTAGGTACATACATATTCTTTTGGAAAACAAGTTTCCATTTCTTTAAAAAATTCACTTTCCACTAGTTGGTCTTCTTCTTGATTCTCTTCTTTTTGTTCTTCGGCTTCTTGTTCTACTTCATTATCTCCTTTCATTTCATCTAAATAATTTTCATATTCTCCATTATCCCTAATATATTTAGGATATCTATAAGTAATATTTTTTAAACCTAATTCTTCCATGGATTTATTTATATTTTGAAAATTTTCTGCATTATCCTCGTCTATTTCATACTCTATATATATATTATTTTCGTTTTTCGCGCTTTCTTCTCCCATATATTTTGCAAATGGTTCTTGGGCTAAACGTCTATAAAAGCTATGTTCGTCAAAATTTTCTATTTCTCTTTCAATTATGTGACTTCCATTATACTCTACTTTTTCTAAATTTTCTACTGATGCAACTTTTTCCTCTGCTACTTCTTCTATTTCTTCAGTGCCCTGCCCTATTTCCTCTTGCATTTTAATATCTTTGCTTTCATAATATCCTTCTACTAAATCCTCCATTGCTAATTCTTTTTTATCCAATTCATTTTCATCGGATAGTTCTATATCCGCCTGTGCTATATGTAACGGTGCAACAATATTTTCCTTATTTGTATCTTTTATTTCTTCATTTGTATCTTTTATTTCTTCTTGTTCATGACTTTCTTTTCTTTGAAGATTATAAAATGAAAATTGTTCATCATCCCATAATGTTACATAACCTTTTTTTTCTTCACTGTTTGCTAAAATTACTAGACCAATTAAATCCTCAAAACGGATTTTTTCTTTTTCATCTCCAATATATTCTTTGATTGTACTCCATGAAAATTTTGCATTATCTCCTATAAAATCCATTTTTCCTAATGGTACAGTAATACAAATATTTTCTCTTCTTCTTAGCCCATACACTCCCCATGTTTTTTCTTGCTTAGAACTGCTTTTTTTTAGTGTTATATCAATTCTTTTTCTATCTCCTCGTAATTCTACTTTTGCAAATCCAAAATTTGACTTTTTATTTTCTCCATCATACCAGTAAACATAAGATAAAAAACGCTTATAATCAGACATAAAAACACCTCCATAACATAATGTATGGAGGTAGTTTTTATTTTATTACATTCTACGTTGTATTTCATCAGAAAGCTGGGCAAATTGTTGTAATGTTAGTGTTTCTCCTCTTACTGTAGGAGCTAGTCCCATACTTTCAATAGATTGTATAATAGCTTCCTTTGGTACATTAACTTCTGGCGAATTATTTAATCCATTTACTAATGTTTTTCTTCTTTGGTTAAAGGAAGCTCGAATAAGACGAAACATAAATGCTTCGTTATTTACTGTTACTGGTGGTTTCTCATGTCTTGTAAGCTTAATAACTGCAGAACCTACATTTGGACGAGGCATAAAACAGTTTGGAGGTACGTTTGCCACAATATAAGGTTTTGCATAATATTGTACTGCAAGGGAAAGAGCACCATAATCCTTTGTTCCTGGTCCAACTTGCATTCTGTCTGCCACTTCCTTTTGTACCATTACTGTAATGCTATCAATTGGAACATGACTTTCAAATAGCCCCATAATAATTGGTGTTGTAATATAATATGGTAAATTTGCTACCACCTTAATTGGCTTTCCACCATTTCTTTCCATTGCAATTTTATTAATATCTACTTTTAAAATATCTTGATTTAACACAGTAACATTATCATATTCTGATAGTGTATCTGCTAAAATAGGGATTAATTTCTCATCAATTTCTACTGCAAACACTTCTCTTGCATGTTCTGCTAAGTATTGTGTCATTGTTCCAATTCCCGGTCCAATTTCCAGTACAAAATCATCTTTTGTTACCTCTGCAGCACGAATGATTTTTTCTAATACATGGGTATCAATTAAAAAGTTTTGTCCGAACTTTTTTGCAAAATTAAATTGATATTTTTGTAATACTTCTATGGTTTTCTTTGGATCTCCTAAATACGCCATATAATTTCCTTTCTATAAACGATATAATTCTTTTGCATTTTCTGTTGTTACAGCAATTACTTCTTCTTTTGAAATATTTTTTAATCTAGAAATTTCTTCCACTACATAAGTTAAATTTAAGGAATGATTTCTTTTCCCACGATTTGGAACTGGAGCTAAATAAGGACAGTCTGTTTCTAATACAAGATGTTCTAAGGGAATTTCTTCTACTACTTCCTTTAATTTCTTTCCATTATTAAATGTAACAACTCCTCCAATTCCTAAATAAAATCCCATTTTTATATATTCTTTTGCAAGCTCTACATGGTAGGAATAGCAATGAATTACTCCACCTACTTTTTCAGCCTTTTCTCTTTTCATAATATCTAACGTATCCTTTGCCGCATCTCTACTATGAATAACCACAGGTAAATCTACTTCCTTTGCAATATCTAACTGCCTTACAAACCAATGCTTTTGAATCTCTCTATCTGGTTCGTCCCAATAATAATCTAATCCGATTTCACCAATGGCTACTACTTTTTCGTGAGTAGAAACTTGTTTTAACCATTCCATATCTGTTTCTGTTAAGTCCTTTGTTTCACTTGGATGAACACCAACTGCCCCATACATAAATGGGTATTTATCAATTAATTGTAATGTATTTTTTGATGTTTCTATACTTGCACCTATATTTACGATGGTTCCAATTCCTTCTTCCATACATTGACTTAATAGAGTATCTCTATCATTATCAAACTGCTTATCATCATAATGAGCATGGGTGTCAAAAATTTTCATTATATTTCTCCTAATCTCTATTTTCTAAACTAAAATTTCCTTTTTCTTGAGAAACCTGTCAGCAATATGTTTTAGTGATTGTTCTAATATTAACCTTGTTCATAAGCTTGCTACATTTGGCAAATGATTCATGCTTGTCTCATTGTATTCATTTTACCTACAATTCGTGCTAATGCTCATTATATCATAATTTCTGTGCATACTTTTTGCACATAACTAAGAACCGCAGGTTCTTCTAATAGGAACGCTTTGCGTTCATTATATCATAAAGATAATATTTATACCACATATCTATTTATTTACAAATAATTCCTATTAGAATTAGTGATTACTAGATTCATATACCAATATTTTTTTAATATTTACACACTAAAATAGGAACTGGTTTTTGCCAGTTCCTATTTTAGAATTAAATTGTACAATAAATGAGATGTTCCAAAAAAAGTATAGGCCTTTTTCTTTTTTTGGAACTTAGCTTTTTTAATACACTCAAAACGTTTTTTAATATTAAATTTTTTATACAATCGTATTTAGTCAGTATTTTTGTATGTACTTCTTTTCACAATGACTTCTAAAACACTTTATGCCTTCTGTATAATCGTACAAAACACTCATACCTGTAAAATACACCCCATTACATCTACTACAAGACCTAGAATATTCACATACTACACCTTGAAACATATCTGCGTCTATATCTATGTCCATATAAATTTCCATATCTCTAATCCCCACAAATATCTAAAACTCTCCAAACTAATATTTCCCCAATTGTTATTTCATTTATATCTCTAATTAAACTATTTTTTCTAATACTCTAACTATAATACAAATGATTTTAAGCTTTTTCTATGATACTCCCCTAGAATAAATATATTTTTTGATATTAATATAATAATGTGAGTGGTAAAGTTTTATATAAAAAGTTTACAATTAATAGCAAAACAATTAATAATATAGTTTCATATGTAGAATTATATACGTTCTTACCCTTTTATAAGATAGTAAGGCACTTTATAAATTCTTATATTACATAACTTCTTTTAACAGTAACATCAATCATAAAGGACTGATTTTTAACTATATAATATATTTATTCTAATATGCAATAAATTATTTTGAAGCTTCTTATTTTCTATTGCTGTTTTATCATATCACACTTTTTCTCCCTTATGAATGATGCCACAGAATTTTTTTTGCTCAAATTCTTTTCTGCTACGTCATGTACTTTTAATTTTATTTTATGTAATATGTTTATATCACATAAATTTTATTTAATATTAAGGAGGACTCTACCCATGAAAAAATGTAACTTAATTAGTAAATTATCCTTAGGAGCTTGTGCTTTGTTTGTAAGTGTATTTGTTCTACTTCCAATAAGTACTACAATGGAAACCCAAGACAACACAGTTTCTACTGGTTCTAATATCAGTTATTTATCCGATAACACTAATACTACACATAAGTAATATTTACATATTTCTCTTTTCTCTCTAGTAAAAATCGGATATATGACCTGTTCTGCTGTAATTTAGCAATGGTTAAGGCTTGTAAAAAGTATTTTTTGCAAGCCTTTTTTGTATCTATATCATGATTGCTTTCATATAAATTCCATACAATTTCATACAACATTCGAGCCATATCTTCCATAGTTCCTGCTTTCAGCATACGAATTATCTCATCCTTACTATATTGAACTGCTTCTTCAAATTTATTCATATCCCCAAATAATGTTACATAATTTTCCTTTAATAATACTTGTGACCGATTTGGATAATATTTATTAATCTTTTGATTTTCATAGCTTTTAATAGCACTTTCATATAATTCAATGGCTTTTTCTATCTCTCCCATTCTTTTATAAGCCAAAGCAAAATTATTAATAATAGAACCTTCTATTCTTGTTAAAAACAATTCTGTCAAATCTACATTAGGATAGTCAGGAATTGTAACCTGCAACGCTTTTTCATATAACTTCTTTTCTTCTTCTAATGAACTAATTTGATAGTTTTCTTTTTGTATTAATATTCTAATAAGCAATAGATACTGACGATTTTTCTTACGTTTCTTATCTATCCTTTGAGCTATAGACTGTAATTTTCTCTTTGCAAACTCCACTTCACCTTCATAAATATTTATAGCCATTTTCTGATATTCACTAACTACTCTTACATCTGTACTTTCTATGAGAAGTCGCTCTCTTTGCGAAGGTATTCCCAATCGTTCCAACAACAATGTTATTTTTCTCCATCGCACATTTAATTTTCCCTTTTCAAATCGAGAGAAGTTTTCTGGCTCTATAATACCAGAGCTAAGCGTTTGCTGTGTTATATTTAACATATCTCGTCTTCTTTTAATTACTTCCGTTACTAATACAGCGTTTTCAATAATAGTTAACGGATATACTCCATATGGATTTTGTTTGAATTCTTTAAATATATGCAATAAACAATCTCTTTGTTGCATTAACTGTTCTTTACTATATAATAAGAGAAGCTCTCCATTATCCCAATGGTCTAAAATTAAATCCATAAGTGGTATCATACAACGAAGGCTCCTTGTATCAATTAACAACTCCAGTGTCTCTACACACATACTTTCACATGCTTTCCAATTATTATCTTTTCCCTCCATGCTAGCTAATTTGTAGACTGCATAAGGATAAATTTTGACCTTTTCTAACTTTTCTTCTTCGTATTGGATACAACAATAGTCACAAATCCATGATAGAATTTCTTTTGCTGTTCTCCTTTGATTGCTATCTTCATATACTTCTGCCATTAAAAGCAATACTTCTAGTTCCGTAGAGGAAAGGTAGACCCTCTTTTTCTTATCTTTTAACTGTTCTAGCGTTTCTGTTCGCACTTGATTCCATGTATTATGTATTTGCTTAAATCTTACTTCAATATCAGCCCCTTCTATTTTTAAAAAATAGGCTTCCATAGTTTCTAGAAAGAGGATATGTATTACATTATACACTCCCTCCATTCCTTTTTGCTCCATTAAAATCTTTTCATATTTCTGGCAATATATTCTTCCATCTTCAACAAATTTTGTAATTTTATTTTTACTTTTATCCTCCTCCCCTAAATATAAAATACGGATACACTTATTAACCAATTCTCTAATTTTAACTTGTAACTTATAAAACTCAAATTCACTCTCCGTTACATAACATTCATAAATAAGACTGGAAATTCCCAGTCTATTTAGTAAGATATCCCAAGTAAACTTATCTACTGTTAATTCACCCGTTTCTAACTTTCTAAGGTTGCCCTCTGACATAATACCTTTTGCCAAAGCTTCTCTTGTTATTTTCCTCCTTTTTCTCGTCTCTTCAATTAACTTTCCAAGGGTGTATTCTTCTTCTACATTATTATATTTATCTTCCACCCTTTTCATCCCCTTTCTTTTGTTTTTCCCTCTTCCTTCATCCTAATAAACTATTTTCACTTGATTTAGTATATTATGTATATATATTTATTTTTTTCGTACAATTGATACGTAAATACTTCCATTTTTATCTTATATCTCTTTTACATTTATCATTCATATTTTACCATTAACAATAAACTTTTTCAAACTATTTGACTATATTTATTTATTTTCTTTTATTATTTTCTATCTTTTCTTGTTATCAAAGAATTTTTGTTATTTTTCTTATTTTAACAGAATTTAATCTGTTATTTTTTAATTACTATGAGAATATACCTATAAAACATAGTTTCCGATATGTTTTTTTCTCAAATTTTTATTATTGTTTTATTATAAATGTTACTTATAATAAAACAATAATAGAAATTTTTTATAATGAAAAAAAGACTCCTAAGAGTCTCTTCTAAGAGTCTTTCTTATATATTTTTTCCAAGGAGATATATTATACTCTCTTAACAATAATAAAAGAATCCTATCATAACTGATGTTAATTTTTATTAGTGCTAAACGTTGTAACTTAAATATCATGTGAAAAGTCCAACAGTATTCGAGTATTTTCAATATTATCCATCTAAACTCTACTACACTCTTTTTCATTGAACAAATATTGTAAGTAGTTCTCCACATTGTGTCTATACGAAAAAAGTTTCAAAAGTGTATAATATTATACACCTCTGAAACTTTCTATTCCAAACCTCATTTATGATGTCTTATATTAGCATTACTATTTTGTCGTTGTTGCAATAGCTCTGTTATTATTTTATTTCATTTGCATAACTATATAAAATACTCATACCTATATAGGACACCCCTCTGTATCTACACATTGCTTTGAATATTTACATATTACACAATGAAATTAATCCATATATATTCATATATGTTCCGTACATTCTCCCAATATATATCCCCAAAGATAACTTACATAGATGACTTCTCTTTCACCAACTATTGTAAGCTCATATGTTTAATAATACTAACACATCCCTTAATAAAGCTCCTCTAAACTTCATTCCCTAACATTTTGCTGTAATAAAAAAGAAGAAGGAATAGGAGAGTTATGTATACTTTTAAACACTAGTTGCATAAGCCCTTATTAGTAATATATGTAAAAAAATTGGAAAACAAAGCTGTTATGTATCCCATAACCAATATGCCCTTGAGGTAAGCATACAAATCAAGTCTTCTTGCAAATTTTGGAGAACGTCTATTTTTTTACCGACTACTATTAACAAACCCTTACTAACTATTGAATTTTTAGTTACTTCTACATAACTCTCAAGTACTAGAAACACTTCGTTCATCTATTCTAATTATTCAGATACTATTTATCTTTCAAAATACAATATGTATGAAGCATCTAGTTGCTATTGCATTTACATAATATCACATTTTGTCTATTATCTGAATGACGGTACAGAACTTTTTTTCTCCAATTTTTGCTCTACTACGTCATGGACTTTTTTGGGGGTTTCGCTTAAAATAAATAAATCACAAATATAATTTAACACAAAGGAGAATGTTTATGAAAAACAAATTTATGTCTAAAATTTTATCTGGTGCTTGTATTTTATTATTAAGCGTATTGGTACTTGTTCCAATGAGTAGTACATCAGATACAACTCAAAACGATACTATTGGTACAATATCTGATAATATTAACACAGAAGGAAAAAATTAAGTTGTATATTTTTCTTGTCTTTCTAGCAAGAACTTAATATACCTTCTATTTTGTTGCAATTTTGCAATTGTTAATGCCTGTAAAAAAATACGTTTACAGGCTTTTTTTGTGTCTATATCGCTACTACTTTCATATAGATTCCATACAATTTCATAAAGCATTTTATCCATGGAATCCATTTCTCCAGTTTGAAACATATGTAGTATCATTTGTTTGCTTAGTTTAACAGCTTCATTAAATTCTTTTATGTAATCAAATAAGGTTACATAATTCTCTATTAATAGCACTTGACTACTATCTAGGTACTGTTTTTTAATCTTTTGCTTCTCATAACTTTTAATTGCCTGTTCAAATAACTGTAACGATTTTTGCATTTTTCCACTTCTTTTATAAGATAATGCAATATTATTGATAATTACTCCCTCCTCTTTTGTAAGAAATTGATTTTCAATAGAAATATCTGGATATTGGGAAATTGTTAATTGCAATGCTTGCTCAAACTGTTTTCTTATACTTTCTTCTGATTCTATTTGATAGTTCACTCTTTGTATCACTGTCTTTGTGCATAGCAAATACTGCTTGTTTTTTCTGCTTTCCAAATCTATTTTGGGAATTAGAAGCTGTAATTTTCTTGTTGCCATTTCTATTTCATTACGGCCAATAGCAGTTGATATGCTTTTTCGCTCATTTATCACATTTGCATCTGTATGATCAAGAAGCAATTGCTCCTTTTGTGTTGGCATATGTAATTCATATAATAGCTGAGCTATCTTTTTCCATCTTACATTTTGTTTCCCCTGCTCAAATCTGGAAAGAGTCTCTGGCTCCATAATTCCAGAACTAAGTTGCAGCTGTGTTAAATTTAGTTCTTCTCTCTTTATTTTTATAACTTCTGTAATAAGCATTGTTTTTTCTATTGATAAAAGAGGATATACCCCATATGGATTTTGCTTGTATTCCTTGCATATTTCAAGTAAGCAATCTAACTGCTCCTTTAATTGTTGCTTATTATACAAAAGCGTTTGTGTATTTCCTTTTTCCCAATGAGTGATTATAAAATCCATAATTGGTATCATACATTTTAAACTTCTTGCTTCTGTTAATATATTCATAGTTTGTATACAAATATCCATTGCTCTTTCCCAGTTTCCATCTCGCCCCTCTAAAATAGCTAATGTCCATGTAGTATAAGGATATAACTTTACTAGCTCTGTTTTTTCCCATGAAAACTTTTCTAAACAATATGTTAAAAGCCATGTCAATATTTTTTTTGCCAATGCTCTTTCCTGTTTATGTTCATATACATCTGCTATAACAAGCACCATTTCTAGCTCTGTTAGTGAAATACTTGCCTGTTTACTTTCTATTAACTGGTCTATGGTTTCTTCTCGAATAATTTTCCACGTTTCTTGTATCTGCTGAAACCGTATTTCTCCATCAACACCTTCTGCCTTTAAAAAATATGCTTCCATAATACCAAGAAACACTAAATGAATATTTTCAAATAAACCTTCTCTATTTTTTTCTTCTATTAGTTTATCCTTATATGCTCTGCAATATTTTCTCCCATTTGAAATAATTTTTTCCAACTGTTTTTTCTTTACTTTTACTTGATTTAGATAGAGGATTTGTAAGCATTTATTTGCCAAATTTCTAATTTTTATTTGTAACTCATAAAATTGAAGCTCGCTTTCTGTTATATAACATTCATAAATATCGCTAGAAACACCTAGACGCTCTAACAAAACATCCCACGCAAATTTATCTACTGCTAGCTGACTGCTTTCTAACTTTCTAAAGTTCCCTTCTGACATAATACCCTTTGTTAACGCTTCTCGCGTTATTTTCTGTTTTCTTCTTGTTGTCTCTATTAACTTTCCAAGCGTATACTTTTCTTTTACTACCTTCTTACCTTTTCGATCCACCCCTTTAGCTCCCTTCTGCAATATGCCTTATTGTTTACTACATATTTTCAAAGCCTTTTCTTTTGTAATTAGTACTTTAAGTATTTTAATATTACATTTTTACCAATGTCTCTATGATTTATCCATATTTTACCATTGCTTATAAACATTTTCAATCTATTTACCTATCTGTATCTTTTCTTAAATTTAATTCCCTTAAATAGAGATTTTTTCTTTTATTTTTTATTAAAATTCTTAAATATAAAGAAAAAAGGTTTTTAAGATCCTTCTTAAAAACCTTTTTCTTTTATTTATTTTTTATCCTTTTCTAAAAAACTATATTGTGACATATAAAGCTGATAATACTCTCCCTTTAACGCCATAAGCTCATCATGTGTTCCTTTTTCTAGTATATTTCCTTTATCAATATATAGGATACAACTAGAGTTTTTTATAGTAGAAAGTCTATGGGCAATGATAAACGATGTTCTTCCCTTTAATAACTGTGCTAAACCTTGTTGCAATAGTATTTCTGTTTCCGTATCAATACTAGAAGTAGCCTCATCTAAAATTAAAATTTTAGGATCTGCCAATAATGCTCTAGCAAAAGATATTAACTGTCTTTGCCCTTGAGATAATCGGCTTCCTCTTTCATTTACTTGAGTTTCATAACCATTTTCCATAGCCATAATAAAGTCATGGGCACAAACTGTTTTTGCTGCCTGAATTACCTGCTCATTGGTAGCTTCCATATTTCCATAACGAATATTATCCATAATGGTTCCTGCAAAAATAAAGCTATCTTGCATCATAACACCCATTTGCTTTCTTAATGAAGCAATAGTAACACTATTAATATCAATGCCATCAATTAATATTTTTCCTGAATCAATGTTATAAAACCGGCTAATCAAATTTACAATAGTAGTCTTACCAGCTCCAGTAGGACCTACAATAGCATAACTTTCCCCAACCTTTGCTTTAAAATTTACATCGTTTAAAATTTTTACTCCATCATCATAACTAAAGTCTACATGGTCAAACACCACTTCACCTTTAATTGGTGGCATTTCTATTGCTCCTTCTACATCTGTTACGTTAACAGGCTCATCGATTGTTTCAAAAATACGCTCTAAATAAGAAATGGCTGTTAATACTGAGTTATAAAAAGAGGCTAACGTATTAATCGGCTGCCAAAATCGTCCAATATAGCTAGTAAATGCAATTAATGTACCAGCAGTTATGGATGCACTACCTTCCATCATCCAGTTTACTCCTAATAAGAATATAGCAGCAGTTGTAAATACTGAAATAATGTCTACGGTTGGTGATAGCATAAAGTTGTACTTAATTACACTAAGCCATGCCTTTTTATATTCCCCACTTAAACGATTAAAAATTTCTGTGTTTTTTTGTTCTCTTACAAAAGCTTGAGTCACTCGAATTCCATTAATACTTTCTGCTATGTAAGCATTTAAGTTTGACTGCTTATTACTTGCTAACTGCCACCCTTTTCTTTGCTTTCTTTTTACAAATAAAATAATTACAATAAGTATTGGCAATCCACACATACAAACAAGAGTTAGTTTTACATCTAAAAATAACATGAAAAACAGAATAAAAAACAAACTGCAAAGGTCTGTAACTGTATTTACAATCCCATTTGATAATAAATCACTTAGATTGTTTACATAGTTTACAAGACGAACTTGAATTTTTCCATGTGGTCTGCTGTCATAGTAAGAAAATGGCAATCGTTGTAATTGCTCAAATAATTCGCTACGAAGGGAATGAATTACCCCTTGCCCTATTTCACTAGTAAGTTTAATTTTTATTTTTAAAATCCAACAGACTGCAATAATAATGAGCAAGGTGAACACACTAATATTAATGATTTGCTTCATATCTCCATTTGGGATAGAAACATCCATTACTTCTTTTACAAATAGAGGAATAACCATTGTTAACGCACTGGAAACTAGCATTAATACGATTGTTAGTATTAACTTTCCTCTATATGGACCTACATATTTTAACAAGCGTATCATTTGATGAATATCAAATTTGGTTTCCAGACTTTCATCTACATCATATTTATTCCTAGCCACTACCTATTCCCCCATCCCCTTTTTTCATGTGCCTTTTTAAATTGATCAAACTCTCCATACTGATGGTTAAATACCGTATAATAATATCCCTTTTGAGCTAACAAACTTTCATGATTTCCTCTTTCTACAATACGACCATTATCTAATACAAAAATCTGATCTGCATCCATAATAGAAGAAATACGATGAGCAATAATAAATACAGTTCGATTGTTAGCTACTTGTGTTAGCTCTTTTTGAATTTGAGATTCTGTTTCCATATCAATAG
>CALWGN010000041.1 GCA_944380055.1 uncultured Lachnospiraceae bacterium | reverse complement strand
AATTTGACTTTTTTTCTATTTTGTAGTAAAATATAACAAGTTGTTAGCTTAAAGAGCTAAAGGATGAGATTTTATTAAATAAATATTTTGTTAAGAGAAAATAAAAGAGATGAAAAAATAAAAAGAGATTTTTAAAAACAAATTTATAAAAAATAGAAAACAGTATGAAAAGTTTAATTTCACAAAACAAAGTGAAAGAAAAAGTATATGTAATAAATAAAAAATATTTAAAGATGTAAAGAGAATAATAAAAAAAGCAAAAAAACGGTGTGTAAAGAATAAAAAGAGATTATAAAATTAAATATTGTATATTAGATATTAATTAAAATAATATTAGTATAAAATATTTTTAATTAATATTCTTATTGTTGTTTTATTCTATTTAATATTTTTATTTACAAAATGTAATTTTGTATTATGTAATTAAAATAAATTTGTTCTAAGAAATCCATATATAAAAAACAAAATGTATAAATTTAGTAAAATTGACAAAATATAAGGTTATGATTAACAGATATATTAAGATGTAAAGAGATTTGTAATAATATGTTATCAATAACTAAAAAAATAATAATTTAAATATTAAAGAAAGGAATGAGATTTTTTTATGACAGAAGAAAATTTGAAGAGAAGAGAAAAATTAGAAACAAAGAACAAGAGAAATATAGAAAAGGAAGGAGAAAAGAAGAGAAGACAATATAAAAGAAGAAAAACACAAAAAGTAAGTGAAAGCAACGAATTAAAAGAAAAAATGAATATGAAACAGAACAATACAATAAAAGAAATTAATAATGAAAAAATAAATAAAAATTTAAAAGAAAATAAGAAAAAAGAAGGGCAAAAGGCAAAAACAACTAGAAGAAAAAAGAAAGACACAGATTCAAAATTTAAAAAGCCAAGTTTAAAAATAATTCCTTTAGGAGGAATACATGAAATTGGAAAAAATATAACTGTATTTGAATATGAAAATGAAATTATAGTTGTAGATTGCGGATTATCATTTCCAGATGATGATATGTTGGGAATAGATTTAGTAATACCAGATATTTCATATCTAGAAAAAAATGTGGACAAAATAAAAGGATTGGTAATAACACATGGGCATGAGGACCATATAGGAGCAGTACCATATATATTGAAAAAAATAAACATACCAATTTATGCAACAAAACTTACAGCAGGTTTGATTAGAAATAAATTAGAAGAGCATAAATTGTTAAGAAGTACAGAATTACATGAAGTAATGCAAGGTGAAACAATTTCTTTAGGGAAAAATTTTAAAGTTGAATTTATAAGAAGTTCACATAGTATACCAGATTCTGTAATGCTTGCAATAACAACACCTGCAGGAACAGTATTACACACGGGTGATTTTAAAGTAGATTATACACCAATAGATGGAAAAATAATGGACTTTGGAAGAATAGCAGAATTAGGAAATCAAGGAATATTAGCATTGATGTCTGACAGTACAAATTCAGAGAGAAAAGGTTTTACCATGTCAGAAAGATCAGTAGGAGAAGTTTTTGATAAGCTATTTTTACACTGTACCAAAAGGATTGTAGTGGCTACATTTGCATCTAATGTTCATAGAGTACAACAAATTGTAAATTCAGCAATAAAATATAATAGGAAAATTGCTGTATGTGGTAGAAGTATGATAAATATGATAGAAACAGCAAGAGAATTAGGATATATAGAATGTCCAGATAATCTATTCATAGACATAGATATGATAGGAAATTATACAGATGAACAATTAGTTATAATAACAACAGGAAGTCAAGGTGAGCCAATGTCAGCACTAACAAGAATGGCAGCAGGTGATCATAGAAAAGTTAAAATAACACCAAATGATTTAGTAATAATATCAGCAACACCGATACCAGGAAATGAAAAATTTGTATCAAAAGTTATTGATGATTTAATGCAAATAGGAGCAGAAGTAGTATACAGTTCACTAGAAGCAATACATGTTTCAGGACATGCTTGCCAAGAAGAACAAAAATTGATATTAGCATTAGCTAAACCAAAATACTTTATACCAGTACATGGAGAATATAGACAATTAATAGCACATAGTGAAACAGCTCAAAGCATGGGGATAGACAAGGACAATGTTATAATGATGGCAAATGGTAGAGTATTAGAAATAAATGAAGAAAAAGCAGAATTTACATCAACAGTACAATGTGGAAGAGTTCTTGTAGATGGATTAGGCGTAGGAGATGTAGGAAGTATCGTTTTAAGAGATAGACAACATTTATCACAAGATGGATTAATCGTAATAGTATTAACAATGGACTCTTCGACAGGAGAAGTTGTAGCAGGACCAGATGTTATCTCAAGAGGATTTGTATATGTAAGAGATTCTGAAAATTTAATGGATGATGTAAAATCAGTGGTAAGACATGAAATAAAAAAATGTGAAGAAAGAGGAATACGTGATTGGGGAACAATAAAATCAGCAACAAGAGAAAACTTAAGAGATTATATATTTATGAAAACAAAAAGAAACCCAATGATTATACCAATAATAATGGAAATATAATAAAAAT
>CALWGN010000040.1 GCA_944380055.1 uncultured Lachnospiraceae bacterium | reverse complement strand
TGAAAAGCAACTAGATGTCATTTATGCAATATAATATGGTGGTTATTTATTCAGTATAATACAGCGATTATTCATGGATTAAAAAATAGTTCAATTTGTTATTGCAATTTATAAATTTTTATATACCTAATTTTTTTATTTTTAATAGATATTACATTTTTTATATAAAAAAATACAGCTATCTATAACACACTTCTATAAATAACTGTATTTTTTATTGCAGTAAATTTATACGATAACTAATTTACTTCTTCCTTTAAGCTTTGCATATATTCATCCATTGCCTCTGCAACTAGCTTAGAATGAGCTACTGCTTCTACTACTGTACGAGATCCATTTACAACATCTCCACTAGCAAAAATACCTGGTCTTGATGTATGTCCCATATCATCAGTTACAAGAAGCCCTCTTCCATTGGCATCTAATCCCTTTGTTGTTGATACAATTCTACTTTGAGGACCTTGACTAATACATACAATTACACTGTCTGCTTCATATAACTTTTCTGTACCTGGAACTACTTCTACATTACCATCTTCTGTTTTTATCGTATCAGCAAAAATAACTCCCTCTTCAACGATTTCTATTGGGATTTTGTTATATACAAAATCTACCCCTTCTAATATGGCATATTCATATTCATGTTTACTTGCCGCCACCGTTTCTGTACGAGAAAAACATTGTAATTTGCGTACACCTTTTCGAAGTGCTGTACGAGCCACATCCATAGCAGAATTACCAGCTCCAATCACAATTACATTTTTTCCTAAGTGGAAACTATCAGGGTTACTTAAATAGTTAATACCAAAATGTACATGTCCTAATGTTTCTCCCTTAATGTGAAGAGCATTTGGTCTCCATACTCCTGTTCCTACGAAAATAGACTTATATCCATCTCTAAATAAATCATCTATTGTTATAGAACCACCTATTGTTGTATTTGGCCTTATTTTTATTTCTTTTAGAATTAAATGTCTATATTCAAAATCATCTAAAACACTTTTTGGTAAACGAAACTCTGGAATACCATAACGTAGTACTCCTCCAATTTTATCTTTTCCTTCAAAAATAGTAACTTTATACCCTTTTCTTGCAAGAATTACTGCTATCGTTAATCCTGCTGGACCAGCACCTATAATAGCAACTTTCATTCCATTATATGGGGCAGGTCCTTTTACCATTTTTGAACTATATGCACTAGAAATATAATTTTCAATCATAGAAAAATGAACTGGTGCACCTTTTTTCCCTAAAATACAATGACCTTCGCATTGTTTTTCGTGGTTACATACTAAGCTACAAACAGTAGTAAGTGGATTATTTTCAAATAACATTTTTCCCGCTTCATCTAAATTTCCCTGCAACATAAGTTGAATCACTTCTGGAATTGGTGTACTAATTGGACAACCTTTTTTACATTGTGGTACTTTACAATTTAAACAACGGCTTGCTTCATCTAACACATGAATTGACATATTTAATTCCTCCTTCCCCTTCCTTTACTTTCTTTTATAACTTCTTTTATCATAATCCTTTTTCTTAAAATTTACAACTATTTTTTCTATAAAAAGTAGTACTATTTTTTTGCTTTTTTATCTATTTGTGAAATTTTAAACGATTTTTTACTATTTTTATGAACACTATATTATTAAATGTCTATTTTTTCTTGTGGTAAATTATTTCTTTTTTCCTCTAGGTAAACCACTGATATTTTTATATTTTTTTCATATTTATTCTATTTTAATACATAATATTTGTATTTTTCTAGCTCTTCTAAGTATTTCTTTCCTAGTCTACTAATAGTCATTCCCTTTCTTGCTAAGTATCCAATAGTCATAATTTCATTTGATTTTAGCTTTACAGCACAATAATCTTCTCCGTTTAATTCTTCACAAATAATTCCTGAACATAATGTATACCCATTTAATCCAACCATTAAATTTAATAAGGTTGCCCTATCATTTGCCTTTATTAAACGCTTGTAATTATATGTACTCAATACTTCTTCTGCAAAATAAAAAGAATTATAAGTCCCTTGATCAAAAGACAGACATGGATACTCTGTTAACTCTTCTAACTGAATTTCTTTTTTACTAGCCAATGGATGCCCTTTCCACATATAAACATAAATGCTACAATCTAATATTTGATGAAATTCTAATCCGTATTCGTGGAATAACTTTGTTAATACTTTTCTATTAAACTCATTAATATAAAGAATCCCTATTTCACTTTTACAATTTTTTACATCCTCAATAACCTCATAAGTTTTCGTTTCATGAATAGCAAATTCATACTCATCCATTCCAAATTGCTTTACCATTTCTACAAAAGCATTGACTGCAAATGTGTAGTGTTGCATTGATACACTAAATTTCTTTTTTATTTTTTCTTTTTCAATATACTTTGATTCTATCAATTCATATTGTTCTACCACTTGTCTTGCATAACCTAAAAATTCTTCTCCCTCTGCTGTTATGGAAATTCCTCGATTTGTTCTTTTAAAAATTTCAATTCCTATCTCTTCTTCTAATTCTTTTATTGCTGAGGACAAGCTAGGTTGAGATATAAACAACTTTTTAGAAGCTTCATTCATTGATTTTGCCTTTGCTACTGTTATTACATATTTTAATTGTACTAATGTCATATCATTTTCCTTTCCAAAACATAAAAATAGAAAAATACATCGTTCTCTTAGCTTATACAAATTGTATAGGCAAGAGAAGGATGTAACTTTACAACTCATTATTCCTCTACTACTCCACCCTCTATCACAAGGTTTTCTGGAACCACACTATCTCCATACACATCTTTTAAAGTTGTTTCAAAATTTGTATGGAAAAACTGTTCCTTTCCTAAAGATTTAATTTCTTCATTAATCCAATTTAGTAGTTCTGTATTTCCTTTTTGAACGGCAGGCGCAATTGTTTCAACACTTCCAATCGTTTCAATTCCTACTTGAAAGCCTTCATTTTGCCTTGCCCATGCTAACACCTCTGTATTATCTGTAGAAAAAGCATCCCCTCTTCCATCTAACAGTGCATCATAAGCTTCTTGGTATTCATCAAATTTAATTAAATTAATGTCTGGATGCTGTTTTGAAAAATAGGTTTCTGCTGTTGTTCCTTTTACTACAATTAAATCCTTTCCTTTTAGCTGGTCTATTGAGGTAATTAAACTATCTTTTGAAGAAACAACACCAAGAGATACTTTCATATAAGGAAGTGCAAAGTCTACTTGTTCTTTTCGTTCCTCTGTTACTGTAAAATTAGCTAAAATAATGTCTACTTTTCCTGATTGTAAATACGAAACTCGATTTGCTGCTTCTACATAAACAAATTCTACCAAATCTTCGCTCCCTAGTAAATCTTTTCCTATTTGTTTTGCAAAATATACGTCGTAACCTTGAATTTCTCCATTTTCATCTACATATCCAAATGGATTTTTATCACTAAATACACCTATTTTTATTTTTCCATCTTCTTTAATTTCTAATAGCGTTCTTGCCTTTCCACTTTCCTCTGCTGATGTATCATTTCCTTTGGATGACTCTTGTTTACATCCTATTAATGTAGTTGCTACTACCATACTTAATAATAATATAATTACTAATACTTTTTTCTTCATTGAAATTTCCCCCTGCTTTCTAAAAATTGCTTTGCCCTATCTGTTTTTGGAATACTAAAAAATTGTTCTGGATGATTTATCTCTATTATTCGTCCTTTTTCCATAAAAATAATGGTATCTGCTACTGCCTTTGCAAATTGTAATTCGTGAGTTACAATAATCATTGTCATTCCTGTTTTTGCTAATTCTAATACTACTTGTAGTACCTCACAAACCATCTCTGGATCTAATGCTGCTGTAATTTCATCAAGAAGTAATACTTCTGGTTTCATTAAAAGTGCCCTTACAATAGCTACTCTTTGCTTTTGTCCTCCTGATAGCTGTCTTGGATAATTGTCTTTTTTGTCTAGTAAACCTACGCGTATTAACAGTTGTTTTGCTTCTTCTTGTATCTCTTCTTTTTTTCTTTTTTGAACCTTTCTAGGTGCTAATACTAAGTTTTCCATAATGGTCATATGAGGAAATAAATCATAACTTTGAAACACCATTCCAATTTTTTCTCTTATTTTATGAATCTTTCTTTTTTCTGTTTCAATCTTTTCTCCTTTTAACTTTATTACACCTTCATCAACAGATTCCAAACCATTAAGACACTTTAAAAGAGTACTTTTCCCACAGCCAGATGGACCTAAAATAGATATTACTTCACCTTTTTTTATAGAAAATGTAATATCATCTAATATAAGATTCTTATTGTCATATGATTTTTTCAAATGTTCTACTTCTAGCATCATTTCTTTCATAATACCTCCTCTACCAACCATATGTTTTTTCTAGTCGTGCAGATAACCTTGAAAATGGAAAACATATAGCAAAATATAAAAGAAAAATTGTTCCATACACCCACAAGGCTCCTGTAGGATTTGTATATCTTGAAGCATCAATTACTTGTTTTCCTACTTTTACAACTTCAACAACACCAATAAATGCTACTAAAGATGTTGTTTTTATCATACGAGTAAATAAATTAATTATCGATGGTAATAATCGCTTTATTGCTTGTGGGAAAATAATATATCTATATATTTGGCTTTTCTTTAATCCTAAGCTATATCCACTTTCATACTGATGTTTAGAAATAGAAATAAAAGCACTAGCTGAGGCATAATCCGTACCATTTCAAGATATACGTTACAAATAACTACTATTATTTTATTTTTTGAATTCATTATGATTCCCATTAACAAGCCAAACACAACAGATAATACCATTGCAATAATTGCAATTTGAAACGTTATCCAAAGCCCTTCTAACAGTCGCAAAAAATTATTTCCTTTAAATAGCACTTCTATTCCCATATTCTGCATATCGAACTTTCCTTTCTAACAATGTACAACCAATTGAAATTGGTAATAATAAAATCAAATAGGAAACTACTAACATAAACAATGCTTCGTCTGTTTTATAATAAATCCCTATTAAATCTTTTGTTACAAACATTAAGTCTGCAAGAGCAACTGCACTAAATACAGATGTTTCTTTCATAAGAAAAATAATATTACTACAAAATACAGGAATAGAATTTGAAATTGCCTGTGGTAATACAACATATTGAAATACTTGAATTTGTGTCATTCCAAGACTTAATGCTATATCTTTTTGTATATGTGCCACATTATCTAGCCCTGTGCGAAATGCCTCTGCCATATAGCTTCCTCCTAGAAATGTAAGCCCAATAATTGCGCATTGTTTGGAAGAAAGCAAAATGCCAATCTTTGGCAATCCAAAATATAGAAAAAATAATTGAATTAATAATGGAGTATTTCTTGATAACTCAATATATACACCTACAATTTGTCTTATGATTGGAATGTTTAAATAACGAATAATACTACATAACAAACCTACAAGTATTGCAAATAAAATTCCTATACTAGCTAAATATAATGTTAGTTTAGCTCCTTCTATATAAAGAAAGACTTGACTTTGCATAAAAGATGTATCCATATACCTTTTTCCCTCCCCCTATTCTTTTCTTTTACTCTTCTTTCTGTTATTTATACTATACTATGTTATGGTAAAAAGTGTTAATTTCTAAAAAATACAGCCAGTTATAAGTTTGATTTATAGCAACTGTATAGAATACAAAAGCCCCCTCTTATGTTGGACTTGTTGTCTTTAACATAAGAGAAGGCTCTCAAAAATATTTTTTGTTTTTAATTATTATTTCATCATATATTTTTTATTTGTGAAAATAATAGTTAGGATAATTCCCATAGAAAAAATAAACCAAATGAAAGTACGTATACACTATTTGTATCACCTGTTTGAATAGACTCTCCATTTGTGTTACTTCCATTTTCACCAGAAGTATTGTTATTATTATTACCATTGTTATCTTCTTCTGGAGTCCCTACTATGTTGTTTCCACTTCCATCTGAAGTATAAAAAGCTACTGCACGTTATCTTACGACTCTATGCAGTGACTTTGCCTTATTATTCACTTTTCCTTGCATCAATAGTTACATTCTTTATATCACTAAAACAATATCATTATACCTCTTTTATTGATTAAAGGTACAATTAGTAACTGTTGCTCCTACAATTTTATCTTTATTTGTTCCACCTATTGAAATGCATCCAGTAAATTGATGTGTTCCTGAACTAGGTGCTTTAGGAAAATAAAAATTCACATCATTGTTTGTTCCCGTACAATTTAATAATGTAACATAGCCAGTATTGTTATTTTGATCAAATCCTCTTTTTACATTTCCTATCGCAGTGCAACCTTCTAAATAGTGATTATCCGCAGAATAATTTCCTCCAACTTTAAATCCGTTTCCATTTCCGTCCCCTACACCATTATAAGATGCTTCACTATTATAAACTTTAACAGCATTTGTAGCATAATAAAAGTCAAATCCATCATCAGAATTGTAAAGAGCTGTACAAGAATTAAATACATTTCCTGGTCCAATGCTTAATTTTGCTGCAAAACCATCTGCATTTTCCCCATTTGTTTTACTATCATAGTTGTAAGTAGAAGTAACACGATTAATTGTATTATAAGATCCACCATTACTAATTTGTAGGCCTGTATCTCCACATTTAGTAATCAAACAATCTTGTACTCTGTTGTAATTTCCACTAATGTGGATCCCATTATCTCCAGCACTTGTAATAGTTAATCCAGCAATAATCCAATGGTCTCCTGAAATCTGAAATCCTCTTGAACTATCTGCATATTCTTGGCTTGAAAAATCAATGACAGGAGTATGTCCACTATAATTTAGTATTTTAATTGGTGCATCAGCTGTTCCACTTTGTGTTAACTTAAATGTAAACGAATAACTGTATGTTCCATTTAAAACAAAAATTGTTGTACCAGCAGTTGCCTTTGTTAGTGCCTTTGTTAAAGTTAAAAATGCAGTCGCTCTTGTTGTTCCATCATTGGAATCGCTGCCTGTTGTCGAAACGTAATAATATGTTGTTGCTGCATTTGCCGATAATGGCTGAAACAAAGTTACAACCATAATACAAATAGTCAATACACTTACCACTTTTTTTATCTTTTTCATATCAATTCTCCTTTACACTATAAAAACTGAGTTTTAGATACAGAGGAATAGATGTGAATAATTAAAGGCTTTTATCTACTAGCTATAATATTATGTTAATTTCAGTGTATCATAACACTTGTCAATGAACAAACAACTTTAATCGCAAAATTCGACTTAATTTGTATTTTATTTTTCTTATAATATTTATTGTTTTTCACTTTTCTATATTATTTTTGTATGAATTCAACATATTTTTCTATGTTTTTTATAGAATTTAACAGTTCACTTAATAATATTTAATATGTTATGATAAAAATTATGGAATTATTTAGGTGTAATACAAAATTGTATAATAAAAAATAGGAGATGTTTACTATGAAAAACAATAATGCAACGGAGCAATCTTATCCTTTTTATTTAAATGATACGCTTGTTCAAGATAGTTATAATCGCCATCAAGGACGTCCCATTCGAATTTTATTAAATCTATACCGTGGCAATTATAAAAATTTATTTTTATCTACTTTTTGTTATATCATTAAACATAGCCCTGTCTGGGCATTGCCTATCGTTACTGCAAATGTTGTTAATTATGTTACAAATCAACCTGAAAATTTAAGTAGCTTATTAATTTACAATATTGTTTTAATGATTACATTAATTTTAATTAATATTCCTGCTAACTATTTTCACACTCGCTTTCGTAGTCTTGCTACTAGAAGCGTTGAGGCAGGACTTCGTAGCTCTCTTGTAAGAAAAATTCAACAGTTATCCATTTCTTTTCATAAAGATATGGAATCAGGACGGCTACAATCCAAAATTATTCGAGATGTTGAAGCTGTAGAAACACTTTCTTCTCAACTATTTATTAGTTTACTAAATATATTAATTAATATTGTTGTAGCTTTAAGTGTAACAATTGCCAAAAGTAAAGTTGTATTTATATTTTTCCTTTTGACTATTCCAGTTGCAGCTCTTACTATTTTTGTTTTTAAACGACCAATGAAAAAGCATAACCATAGTTTTAGAAAGGAAATGGAATCTACTTCTGCAAAAGTAATGGAAATGGTTGAAATGATACCTATTACAAGAGCCCATGCATTAGAGAAAAAAGAAAGTAATGTTATGAGCAATCAGCTTATTAATATAGCTGCTGAGGGGTATCGCTTAGATATTATTCAGTCCACTTTTGGTTCTGTTAGCTGGGCTATTTTTCAGATTTTTCAAGTAATTTGCCTTTTATTTACTGCTAACCTTGCCATTAAAAAAATTATTCCTGTTGGTGATATTGTACTATACCAAAGCTATTTTATGACTATTATTAATCAAGTAACTGCTATTATTACATTGCTTCCAACTATGACAAAAGGGATGGAGTCTATTCGTAGTATTGGAGAAATTTTAAATGCCAATGATATTGAAAATTATCGAGATAAGAAAAAGATTTCCTCACTAAAAGGTGATTATATATTTGAAAATATTCATTTTTCCTATGCAAAAGACAAAAAATCTGTATTAAATGGTGTTTCTATGCATATTAAAGAAGGTGAAACTGTTGCTTTTGTTGGTGAGTATGGAGAAAAAAAAAGTACATTATTGAATATAATTATTGGATTTTTAATGCCAAGTGAAGGTAAGTTATTGGTGGATGGCATTGATGTACGTGAGCTAAA
>CALWGN010000039.1 GCA_944380055.1 uncultured Lachnospiraceae bacterium | reverse complement strand
AGGGGAATCGAACCCCTGTCCGAAAGCCCATCCATTAAAGCTTCTCCCATTACAGTTGCTTTTTTAACATTCCCTTTTTGCTACGCCAAACAACAGGCTTAACAAATCAGTAGCTTCATAATTCTTTTATTCCCTCAAAGCTTTGGAAACAAAGTGCCTCGCAAGTTTGATGCCGAGCTCCTAGACAGCGAGTGGTCTAGGTTCGACAGCTGCCACTAGGCAGCGTACGCTAAATTTTCGTCTGCGTTTATATTTAAGTTTTGGCTTTTTAGGTGGTTCCACCACCAATGGCTACTCTAATTTCAAAACCCCCGTCGAAACCAGTACAACCCCTAATATAAATTAGCTAGCTATTCATTAATAAAATAACTTTATACTGGATTTGCAAACGATTGTTGTTTATAACTTGAGTTTAGACTAACATATCTACTGCTTCGTGTCAAGGATTTTACTTTTATTTTATATTTTAAACAGCAATTATAAAAAATAAATATATTATTCCATGTTCTTCCTACTTATTATATATTGTATCCATATGAAAATAAATTACTCAAATAAGTCTTTTCCAAATATTAGAATAAAATATTTTCCCAAGTGGATTTTTTAATGAACGTTCGAAAACTTAGGAAAATCAACGCTTTGAGATTACATTTTTGTAATTTTTGAGATTTTTAATTTTGCCTGGAAAAAATACAAGAAAAGCTTGATTTTTCAGTGTTTTTGTTATATATTAAAAATTAGGAATGTAGGAAATTCGAGGTTTAATAACAACATAAGATGTATTGAAATCGTTTATCTCTCCATTCTTCTGGCTTTCTATTCTTTGTTTAATAACAACATAAGATGTATTGAAATAGGGGAAGTTGTTGCACCGGAGGATAAACTATTGGAGTTTAATAACAACATAAGATGTATTGAAATATACAATTTATCCCTCTTTTTAGAAAATCTTTTGGTTTAATAACAACATAAGATGTATTGAAATATTAGATGGTGTTTTTATCGCAGAATATGCTACATTAGTTTAATAACAACATAAGATGTATTGAAATTACAATGCTGGAACAATTACAAACGATTGGGAAGCGTTTAATAACAACATAAGATGTATTGAAATTCTATTTTAAAATCTGATAGATTTAATCCAGTTTCGTTTAATAACAACATAAGATGTATTGAAATCAAAAATAATTTGAATGAATTGACAGAAATAGAGCGTTTAATAACAACATAAGATGTATTGAAATGAGAACCGATTTGGTCTAAGAACACCGGAAGAGTGTTTAATAACAACATAAGATGTATTGAAATGTTATTAAGAGCGTACTGGTCTAAGGCTGTTTGGTTTAATAACAACATAAGATGTATTGAAATTAAAATCTAACAATGCAAGTTCCCTAGGTGTTAATGGTTTAATAACAACATAAGATGTATTGAAATCTCACTTATTAGGTGATGCATCTAGTACTGTATAGTTTAATAACAACATAAGATGTATTGAAATTTGGAAGTGACTATTGGAGAATTTCCAGTAAATGGTTTAATAACAACATAAGATGTATTGAAATGATAAGGCGGTTATAATCCGGGCGGTCGGTATTCGGTTTAATAACAACATAAGATGTATTGAAATCCGAAGAGAGCATAAGACGCAGAGGAAGCATTAAGTGTTTAATAACAACATAAGATGTATTGAAATAGCCAAAAGCAACAGAACCTTAACGACAAGAACAGGTTTAATAACAACATAAGATGTATTGAAATTTGTTCGCCAATCGATTCTTATTTTCCTAACAGAAGTTTAATAACAACATAAGATGTATTGAAATCCCTCTATTCTTAGATTAGTTTGCTTGTATTAAATGTTTAATAACAACATAAGATGTATTGAAATTTCAAAATCAAATCTCAATTTGTCACCTTGTTTAAAGTTTAATAACAACATAAGATGTATTGAAATCCGTAGTTTTATAAAAAATAGGAGGTTTATAAAAAAAGTTTAATAACAACATAAGATGTATTGAAATTAGTCCATATACCCGTCTTTTACATCGCTTTTTAGTGTTTAATAACAACATAAGATGTATTGAAATAATATTGGTATTGCATTAAATCGTTTTATGCCACGTTTAATAACAACATAAGATGTATTGAAATGAAGCATTTCTATTTCCAGTTTCTAATAAACTAACAGTTTAATAACAACATAAGATGTATTGAAATTCTAGTGCATCGAAGTTGTCTAGCTTGCCATCAAGTTTAATAACAACATAAGATGTATTGAAATCTTCCATATCCAAACGGGGTAACATCACGCCCCCTTGGTTTAATAACAACATAAGATGTATTGAAATAAACAATATGGCTTTTCGTGAAGTCTTTAGAAATGGTTTAATAACAACATAAGATGTATTGAAATAATTTTCACCTTCTTTCTTACCAACCCATTATACTGTTTAATAACAACATAACATATATTCCAACAAATAATTATCTCACTATTTTTCCACTAAATGTAAGTTTAATCACACTCCAAACTTTCCCAAACATAGAAGGCACTTACTATTCTTTTTAGTAAGAGCTTTTTTAAATTTCTATCATATCGACTAGTTCTCTTTTTCTAATAAAATTCATAAAACAACTAATAAAATAGTTATTTGATATATTGCATAATAGCAGAGAATTATTTATTAAAATAGTAAAAAATAATAATAGTGTATTAAATTTTAGGAGATTTAAGAGTTCTTTATACATATAAAAGGATTTTGTTGCATAAATTTACTTTACTTTTTATCATTTTATGAGTAGAATAGGAGATAACAGCTATTTATAGTCATAACATGAAAAAAATGTCTATTAAAGTTGTTTACAGAAACTATATTTCTGTATCAAATATAAGGGAGAATTACAGTGAATGTGTTTTAAGGTCGATTTTCACTTATCCAAGTAGGGGATAAATCTTGTAAATACTCTTATTTATAATATAGTATAAAATGAAAAGGAGAGTTAAAAATGGAAAACATGGAATTTATGAAATTAACAGATGCTGAAGAGTTAGCGATGTGTTGTGTATGGGAGATTGGTGGTGATGTTACATTAGTTCAAGTAATAGAAACAATTACCCAAAAGACTCATTCAGAATGGAAAAGACAGACTGTTTCCACATTGTTATTACATTTAGTAGATAAGGGATATTTACACTTATATCGTACTGGAAAAACATTTTACTATAAGATATTAAAGGAAAAAGAAGATTATAAGAAAAATATTATTAAAAATTTTATAGATTTCTGGTATGATGGGGATAAAGAAAAATTTATAGAAGAATTAAGACAGGGGTAGTATATACTACCTCTATTTTGTTACATTGTTATTTATAAACAATGCGTGTAAGAGCAAAGGAATTTTATAAAAACGGTTGACAGAAAATCGTAAATTGTTAGTATAATAATATGATATAAGAAGTAAATGTAGGAGTATACTTAAATGATACAAAATAAGAAGCTATCAAAGTTTTTATTAGAAGAAAGAATAAGACAAGGAATCGGTACACTATCAGAGAAAACACTGCATTATACTTTAAAAAACTATTTAGAACCAAGACAAGAGTATCAAGAAGTAAAAATAGGAAAATTTATTGCAGATATTTATAATGAACATGGTATTATTGAAATTCAAACAAGAAGTTTTAATTTGCTAAGAAGAAAGTTAGAGACATTTTTACAAAAGGAAATGGTAACGGTTGTGTACCCAATGGATGGAACAAAATGGTTATCCTGGATAGATTTAGAAACAGGAGAAGTTAGTAAACGAAGAAAAAGTCCTAAAAAAGGAAATTATAATGATGCTTTTTATGAATTATACAAAATAAAGTCTTTTTTAAATCATCCAAATTTAAAAATTTATATTTTAAAACTGGAAATAGAAGAATATAGAAATTTGGATGGCTACAGTAAAAATAAGAAAAAAGGTTCTAGTAGATTTGATAGAATTCCAATTCAAATAGAGGATAGTTGGTTGATAAGTAGTATAGAAGATTATAAAAAAATATTACCTACTACGTTACCAATTACATTTACGTCTAATGATTATGCAAGATGTAGCAATATAGCTTTAAAAAGAGCTCAACTTGCGTTAAATATATTGACAGAGGTTGGGGCAGTAAAAAGAGTTGGAATGAAAGGAAAATCAATTTTATATGAAAGAATCTACTAGAATTATTATATAATTATAAAAATTTATATTGTTATAATAGCGATAAAGTTTTGATAAGCTATGGAAAAGAGGGAGCATGAGAGAAATTACAATTGTCATCAATGGATTGATTGGAAAAGCAAATGATATTATTGAAAGAACAAGAGATTATCTGGTAAAAATCGATGAAAATAGCATGATTTATGGAGAGTTTTACAATAATACGATAGAGGATATTACAGTAAAAATTACAATTACTGGAAGAAAAGAGCATGGTACATATGAAGTACTATTAGGAAATGAAAAAAAAGTTATATTGGAAAAACGAGCAAACTTAGCAGGAATTTTAGAAACAAAAATGGTAATTCCAAGTAATAATTTTTTAATAATGAAAGAAAAATAATTCTTAGATAAATTAGAAGGATAATAAAGTCTACTTTAGTTTTTAAATTTACGAAAGAATAACAAATAAAAAAGTATTTTGACATTTTGTTTTATTATGTAGTATAATATCCATAACCAAAAAGTCAAATATCAATCATATTACATATTAGGAGGAGAAGGTATGCAAAAAAGTAACAAATATGCTTGGACATGGAAGGTAAAAGAGGAATATTTAGATGAATATGTACAAATGCATCTAAATCCATGGCCAGAAATTATGGAGGAACATACAAAGGCTGGATATAGAAATTATTCTATTTTCCAAAATGGAAATCAATTTTTCTATGTATTTGAGTGTGATGATATAAAGGCTGCCAATGAGTATATTGCCAAAAGTGAGGCTTGCAATCGTTGGAATGCTATTACTTCAAAAATGGTAGAAGGTTCTTTTGATTTTAATGAAGAAGAACCAATTAAATTTATGCCAGAAGTATTTTATTTAAAGTAGAATTAA
>CALWGN010000038.1 GCA_944380055.1 uncultured Lachnospiraceae bacterium | reverse complement strand
GTATGCAACGATACATCTTCCTGGCTTACTTTGTTCCTTAAATAAAATTAATTGACTTACATCTAAGTCACAAATTGGAATACCAAACTTTCCTAATACTTCTCCACCTACGCAATATCCACAATTTTGATCTTTCATTTTTTTCCTATCCTTTCATTCAAACTACGCAAATTTCTAATATCGACACTTGCTTTATCTAATTTGTTAATTATTAATACTTATTTAAAATTAATTTTATCTTAAAATCATTTAAAAATCAACAATTTTTATCTTTCGTCATAGCAATTTTCTGCTAATATACAACGCTATTCAACATTCTAATAACAATTACTCTTTATTTTATCTTTAAATATTATAACCTTTTACTATTTATGTACTTTGTGGTTTGGATCCAATCTGATAATCTTATAGTATCCGGCTTCCAAAACCACATGTATTCTAAAGGAAGAATTCACACTATAATGATACACCTGCATACCATTGTATTGATCCTTCCTGTCTGGTTTTCTAGAATATGATTGATCTACCTGCTGTACTGTCATACGGGATACTTTATCCAAAAAGTTTTGAAAATCTTTCACATTTTTCATACTCATTTCTTTAAACGTATATCCTTTTTCAAGTGGATATTTAAAGCTTAATTCAAATGGAACATCTCTTTGAACGGTTAATATTTTTGCCATATTTATTCTTATGTGACTTAATCTCCTATATAAATGGATTTGTAGTAACTTTTCATTACCTCTGGTGAAATAACCACAGTACATCTCTCATTTTCAGCATAACCTCGCCTAGCATCAATCCATGGCAGCTCCCGATGGGCAAGCGCTTCTAATGCATTTCCTGTCTTATCCCCATATGTCTCCCATATATCCTCCAGTAACCTAATATCTTCCTTTTCAATTCTGCACTTGTATCTTCCTCTAATTCTAATATCGTCATATCCAAACTGGTGTAATTTATCATATAAGACTGGTGAAACTGGTCCATTCACCCAAGCTTGAAAATCTGAATTAATCAGACGTTTTCCTTTTAATGCATAACACCATGCCTGAGCATAATAACATAGCTTCTGCAGTTTTTTTTGTGTCATATTACTTTTGTTTAAAAACCAATTGGCAATGTCATAAATTGAATATTGACCTATCTCTTCTCTCATAATATATCTCCTCACCTTCCAAATCAGTATTTATCATAACATCTGCTATCTGTTCCTTACATCTTACTATTATTCTTATTACTTGTAATATAAATAAGAACTTTACCTGTGTAGATAGCTCCATTGTACAACTATTCTTATTTAAAAATCAATATATTTTGGGCTATTTTTTGTTACTTATCTCCACTTATTGTTGCCATATAATATATAATATAATCTACCTATTTATTGTGATATAGTACTATATATTTGCATAATACAAATAGGGCAGCCTTACGACTGCCCTGACACCAAATAATACTAATTTTTCTATCTATACTTCATATAGTACTTCTAAAAGAATACTCTCATCTAAGCAAGATAATATGATTACATGATTGAATTATTTATTCTATACGTTAATCTCTGCCTTTAACCCTAGTAACTCTTTATTTTCTTCCAAAATTGGAGCAATTACATCAGCTAAAAATTCTTCTACTTGTTCTTTTGCTCGTCCTGTATATTTACTTGGATCCATTGTTTTCTTTAACTCATCTAATGTTAAATTAAATGCTTTATCTTGTGCAATTAACTCTAATAGATTATTGTCTAATCCATGAACCTTTACATTTTTACCAGCTTCCATAGATAACTCACGAATTCTTTCATGTAATTCTTGTCTATCTCCACCAGCTTTTACTGCATCCATCATAATATTTTCTGTTGCCATAAATGGTAACTCAGCCATTAAACGTTTTTCAATTACCTTTGGATACACAACTAATCCATCTACAATATTTAAGTATAAGTCCAAAATACCATCAATTGCTAAAAATGCTTCTGGAATACTAATTCTCTTATTTGCAGAATCGTCTAATGTACGTTCAAACCATTGTGTTGCACTTGTAAGCATTGGATTCATCGCATCTGACATTACATAATTTGCTAGTGAAGCCATACGTTCACTTCTCATTGGATTTCTCTTATATGCCATAGCAGAGGAACCAATTTGATTTTTTTCAAATGGCTCTTCAATTTCTTTTAAGTGTTGTAATAAACGAATATCGTTAGAGAACTTATGTGCACTTAATGCAATTCCTGCTAATACGTTTAAAATACGGCTATCTACTTTACGAGAGTAGGTTTGTCCAGATACTGGATATACATCTTCAAAGCCCATTTTCTTTGCAATCATCTTATCTAACTGTTTAATTCTTTCATGATCGCCATCAAATAATTCTAAGAAAGAAGCTTGTGTTCCTGTTGTTCCCTTAGATCCTAATAAACGCATAGAATCAATGACATAGTCTAAATCATCTAAGTCTAATTTTAATTCCATTAGCCATAAAGATGCTCTCTTTCCAACTGTTGTTGGTTGTGCTGGTTGGAAATGAGTAAATGCTAATGTTGGTAATGCCTTATATTCTTCTGCAAATTTAGACAATTCATTAATAACATTTACTAACTTTCTCTTTACTAACTTAAGAGCTTCTGTCATAACGATTAAGTCTGTATTATCTCCTACATAACAAGAAGTTGCTCCTAAATGAATAATTCCCTTTGCCTTTGGACATTGTACCCCATATGCATATACATGAGACATAACATCGTGACGAACCAATGCTTCTCTTTCTCTTGCTACATCATAATTAATATCATCTACATGAGCCTTTAATTCTTCGATTTGTTCATCAGTAATATTTAGACCTAATTCTTTTTCTGTTTCTGCTAATGCAATCCACAATCTTCTCCATGTACGAAACTTCTTATCTTGTGAAAAAATGTACTGCATCTCCTTACTTGCATAACGCTCTGATAATGGGCTTGTATATCTATCTGTTGCCATAAAATCCTCCTAAAATATCCTATTCAATTCCTAAACGCTTAAATACTTCTTTGTAAGCATCTTCCACATTTCCTAAATCTCTTCTAAAGCGATCTTTATCTAACTTTTCTTTTGTATTGCTATCCCATAAACGGCAAGTATCTGGGGAAATTTCATCTGCTAAAATAATTTCTCCATGATATCTTCCAAATTCTACCTTAAAATCAATTAATTCAATATTTCTTTTAGCAAAATATTCTTTTAATACATCATTAATTTTAAATACTAATTCAGTAATACGATTAATTTCTTCTCTTGTTGCTGCGCCAATAGCGATTGCATAATAATCGTTAATTAATGGATCTCCTAATTCATCATTTTTATAGCTAAATTCTAATGTTGGTGCAAGTAATTTTGTTCCTTCTTCAATTCCTAGCTTTTTAGAAAAGCTTCCTGCTGCAACATTTCTTACAATTACTTCCAGTGGTACAATCTCAACTTTTTTTACAGCTGTTTCTCTATCACTAATTTCTTCTACAAAGTGAGTTGGTATTCCAGCTTCTTCTAATACTTTAAACAAATGATTTGACATTCTATTATTAACTACCCCTTTGCCTAAGATAGTTCCTTTTTTCAAACCATTAAACGCAGTTGCATCATCTTTGTAATCGACAATATATACATCTTCTACATCTGTTGCATATACTCTTTTTGCTTTACCTTCGTATAACTGTTCCAACTTTTTCATGAGTTTTCCACCTTATCCTTTATTTTATTGTCTCTATAATAAATGTGAAATGAAGTGACTACTAAAAATAATTTATAGTCAAAATCCACACTGAAATTATATAACAGCCAAATGGATAAATCAAGAGAATTTGTATCTACAACATATAGTTTTTCTCAAAATTTTTTTAAAAGACTTTTCTTTATGGAACATAAATTTCTTTTCCAAGACAGAAAGAATATAAAATTTTTTCCTTCACTTTCTTTTCTGTTATTCTCTCTAATGCCTTTTCATATAGCTGTAACTGAATAGCATATCGCTTTATTAATTGTGTTTCATTTTCTATTCTATCTGTTTTATAATCTACTATAACAACTCCTTGTTCATCTTCAAAATACGCATCAATAATTCCTTGTATCATTACAATTTCGCTATCATCTAATCTTAAAACATCCGGAAAAGGAGTTTTCTCTTTCTTATCCTCATTTGGTATACTTTCCCCCAAAAACAGCTCTTTTGGATTAATCCCTATAATAAACTGTTTTTCTCTACAAAGAGTTCCTTTTACATGAGCCATTGTCATTCTTTGTCCTACGGATGAACGTAAATAAGCACAAATATTTGGCACAAAAATACAATCTTTTTCTTCTTTTGTTAATACGCCTGTTTCTACTAAATAAAATATTTGTTTTCTTACTTCCGTTTCTATATTCTCACATTCATGAATCCTTTTATAATCTAAATGTTCCATGAAATAATGATATGCATTTCCTCTAGCAATCCAAATATTTGTCAAGCTATCCTCACTAAATGGGTCTATCATCTGTTGTTGTTCTTCTGTTTGCGTTTCTGTTTCTTCTCTCTGTACTTGTTCATTCTTAATTTCCTCTTCATTTTCTTTTACAAACTGGTAAGGCATTTCCTCCTCAGTATAATAAAATTTTTTTATTTGAGAAACAGACATTGTTGCATATAATTTTTCCATATCATCATAGTGATAGTCAAAGGATAATCTATCTTCTATTAATTTTTTTTGCTCGCTATCGTATATATGTGTACTATCCCAACCTAATAGTTGTCCTTTTTCTACCACACGCTCTAACATTGTTTCTTGTTCTAGCTGTAATAAATCTTCTTTCCCGTAGGTTTTTATATTAAATTGAGCTTCATTGTCATACCACATATTAGAAAATGGTGGATAAATAGATAATTTTTCTAGTATTGGTGCAAAACAGCGGTGCTTACATAATGCAAATATAATAAAGTCTAAATAAGTATTGCTTCCTGTTAGTTGATTATATGTTAACTGTGGTTCAAAAAAATCTACTTTTGACATCATTTTTTCCAACCAATCAAATAGATTTTTCTTTGCACCAGTAATAATTAATTTTTCCTTTGCTCTTGTAAGGGCAACGTATAAAATTCTTAGTTCTTCTCCTAAGTTTTCTAATAAAATTTTTTGTTGAAACACTTTTTTAATGAGTGTTGTTGATTTTGTTCGTAATGTAGAATTTATATAATCAATTCCTACACCAAAATCTGGATGAAATACTACAGATTGTCTGCTATCTTGATTATTAAATTGTTTGCCTGCTCCAGCT
>CALWGN010000037.1 GCA_944380055.1 uncultured Lachnospiraceae bacterium | reverse complement strand
CCGTATCGTCCTTGCATCCATCGTTGAAATTTTTGTAGCATCATAAGCCTCCTAAAATACCAAAATTTACAATCAATTCAAATATTATTAAATCGAAAGAAAATAGTGGTAATATGATATTAATATACGTGTAATATTTATTTCTAACAATTGCAATAAAAAAACTATTAAAAAAAGTATTCTTTGTATGAAGAAATAACAAATGCTAAAATAAAGTATTACAGTATATAATTAGAAATATATTTTTTAGATTGTTTTATGGTTTTAATAGCTGATAAGCTTATAAGAATTATTAGTGTGTATTTTTTGTTAAATCAGAAATAAACAGGATAATACTTGTCTGTTGTCTTTTGATATTTATTATTTGAGGAAAAATAATGAGATTATATAAGCATAAGTGCAGTAAAATATAATATATAATAGAAAATATAATAAAATTTATATATTAAAAGGGGTATAAAATTAAAAAAAATAAAAATACAAAAAAGTATCAATTTTAAAAGAAAAAAATGTAAAAAAAATGTGAATTATAAAAAAATATTGAATAAATTAGAATGATTGTGTAAAATGAAAGAGATGGGGAATAACTAATAAAATGTTCAAAAACTATAAAAAATTAAGGTAATTAGGAGGTTGTTTATATATGAAGAAACTAGAAGATATTTTGTGGAATGAATTAGTAGAATCTGATGATAATAACGATAATAATGATGTAGATGCAGAGTCTAGAATAATGAACTTCAATTGCTTAGCAATTTGTTGTTCTTCAGTTTGTGTTGATCCACCTATTGTGTCATCTTTTGGATGTCCATAAATGAACTATATAAAAACTAATTGATAAATTAGTTATTCCCTTTCTATTATTTTCTACTTATATATTATGAAAAGAGAGGTGTAATAGCTATGGCAAATCTTATACTTCCATTAACTTATGGAATGAATATGATAGAGTATGAGAAGGGGGTTCAGGGAATATCTCTTCAACTTCACATTACAGCTGAATGTGACCAACGATGTAAACATTGCTATATGTTCAATTCTGAACATTACAAATCCCAAATAAAAAATGCATTAAGTAAGCAAGAATGGATAAAGTTAATTGATGAATATTTTGAATTTCTTAGTGAATATCAGAGTAGTGGTTTGATTGCACTAACAGGAGGGGATCCTATTTTAAGTCCATATTTTTGGGACATATTAAATCATATTAAAATTAATTATTCTATGAGATGCACTGTTCTAGTGCTAGGTAATTCTTATCATATTACAAAAGAAGTTGCAAAAAAGATGAAATCACTAGGTGTATATGGTTATCAAATTAGTATTGACGGACTAAAGGAAACACATGATTATATGAGAAAAGAAGGTAGCTTTGATGATGCTATGAGAGCGTTGGAGATTCTTCACACTGAAGGAATTAGAACAATTACTGCATTTACAGTATCAAAATTAAATGGAAAAGAAATAATACCACTATTTGAATATTTACAAAAACTAAGTTTTATAGATGCTTTTGGATTCGATCGCATGATTCCAACTGGAAATGGGAAGAAAATAAAAGATGAAATATTTACTGGAAAAGAATTTCGGCAATTATTATTTGATATATTAAAGTATGAGGTATTTAGCAATCCTAATATTATACTATCTAAAAAAGAGGGAATGTGGAAAGTGCTTCTATATGAATTAGGGTTAATTGATCCAATTGATACAAGTGAAAAGAAGAGTTTTATAACAGGTTGTAATTGTGGGACAGGAACAACTTCTGTTTTAGCAGATGGTACAGTATTTCCTTGTAGAAAATTAGAAATACCTGCTGGCAAGTATCCAGAAAAAAATTTTAAAGAATTGTTTATTAACAATAAGGTTACAAAGTTATTCAGAGCTCATAAAAGTTATAAAGGATGTTTTCGTTGCGAAGCAAATATTGTCTGTAAAGGTTGTCCATCTATGAAATATGCTGTGACAGGAGATTTCTTTGGATATGATCCTTATTGCTGGAGGTGTTCCAATGAATGATAATATTTATGCAATTAATATGGGAAAAGAATATCTTCTGTTAAATCTAGATACATTGGAAAATACGACTATACCTAAAGAGATAATTAAACAAAAAAATTTTAGATTAACAGATTATAAACAATTAAATAGAGGTGGAAACTATATTGATGAGTATGTACCACAAAATAATGTACAGCTCATTAAACCTACTATCATTACTAGCTTTGAATGTAATTATGCATGTGAATATTGTTTTCAAAAGGAAATGACAAAAACAAGAAATAAAACAACTATTGAGGATGTCAAAAGAATAAAACAGTTTTATGAAAAATATTGTAAAATATTTAAAATTCCTTTGGAATTTGGTTCAATTACTATTATGGGTGGAGAACCACTATTACCTGGTAATAGAGAAGTATTAGAACGTATTGCAAATAGTTTTCCTAATAGTACTTTGAAAATCACGACAAATGGAAGTTATTTAAATGAATATAAAGATTTTATATTAAATAACAGAGTTAAAATAAAAGTATCACTAGATGGAACAAAAGAAACACATTTTAAAAACAGAAAGTGTAAAGATGTATGTGTATATGATAATACAATTAAAGGACTTGAGTGGTTAGTAAAAAATAATATAGATACAACGGTTATAACAGTTTTTAATTCAAATAATATAAAGGATTATCCAAAATTCTTAAATATTATGGAAAAAATAGGTTGGAGAAGTAACAAGTGTTTGAAAGTTGGTTTTATATCACAAATTGGTTGTGGGGTTGATGATATAACAGGAGAGAAGATAGTAGATGACTTAAAAGCATTTAAATTGCTAAAACAGATGGATTCTCGAATAAAAGATGTAGATGCTAGAAAATTAGTCCCTGGAAGTATTAATTTGTTAGAAGCTCTTTATTTGGCAAAGCAGAAAAAATATAGTCCATATCGATGTTCTTGTTTGGAAGCGCCAAACTTTGCTTTTTTTCCAGATGGTACAGTTCATATATGTGCAGCTACTTCAGGAGATATAGGTTGTATCGGAAGATATAAACCATTTGTAAGAATAGATAAAAAGAAAATAGAACAATTTCATAAAAGAAGAATAGATAGTCTTTCTAAATGTAAGAACTGTTCTATGAAGGTATTCTGTAAAGGTAGTTGTGTTGCTACATTAATAAAGAAAACTAATAATATTTTGGATGTAGATTGTGGTTTTTGGAAAGAACCTAAATTTTTAGAGTTTTTAGAATTAGTATTGTAGGAGGAGAAGATATGCGAATATTATATATTGGAGATTATTATCCTTTTTTTTCATATAAATCAAAAATGAATGAATTAATAATAGAAAAGCTTAAAAAGAAAGGACATGACATTGTTTTATTAAGCAAATCATGGTGTAATGTAAAAGAAAATTCATTCTATGGGAGTGTAGAAAAACTAACATGTAATTACCCATTTGCCAAGAGATATTTTATAGATCCTATCCAGGTAAGAAATTCCAATATCAATATTATAAATGCATATATTGGTTTAGGATGTAAAGTTATAGAAAGAGAAAATATTGAAAAAGTAATCTTTGCTGATGATATAATTTATACTCCCATTATAGAGTGTTTTAAAAATAGGTATAACATTTCTTATGAGTTATTTTGTATTTGGGAAGAAAGCTTTAGATGGATGCTAGATGATTATATTAGACCTTATATTAATATAAATTTAAATGTATTTGATAAAATATTTACATATCCTATTTATAAGTTTCCTTTGATGCACTTTTTTAATATAGAGGAAAGAAAAATAGTAGAAGGAAAATTTTTACAAGATAACAATATAATTGAAGAAGGAAATGATAAAATAGATCAGAATGCTTACTATTTATATAGTGAAGATTGTTCAGAAGTATATTTAAAAGAAATGATTACTCTTATTACAAAAAAAGGGCTTTGTAAAAATGGTAAAATTAATATAATATGGGCTTCTAATAATAATATAGATGATATTATCATAGGAGATATTCATTATAATAAGGTAATTATAGATGATGTTCCCCAAAAATCTATTGTCATATCTGATAAGGAACTCATAGGAAGAAGTCCTATTAATTATAGCTACATTACAACTTGTCTTACTAATAAAATTTTTCCAGTAATTAGAAAAGAGCAGTTACAAGAATTTAACCATTTCCAAGTAAGTTACCAAAATTGTACAAATACGGATGAGTATAGTATTATAACTAAATTTCAAGTGAGTGATAATACTATATACCGTTTTTACTAAATAGGAGGGTATATGAGAAGAAAAAGTGTTATTTTATCATTTTTATTGTTAGCAATAGTTTTAATGGGTTGTACACAAAAAAAGGTGTCTTTTCAAGATGGAAGTCATGAGAGAGAAGAAGGATATGCAGCAATCTTTCAGACAAAATATAAAATTTTTGGTAATATTACATTGCACATTCAATCTAATATATTTGCAGAGGAGCTGGCTAGTGAATTAGAAAAAACAGTAAGTAATGATTATAATGGAATTAAAAAAATTAGTGATGGGATAGAAGATGGGATAATCATCTATGTTGTAAAGGAAACAATTACAGGTAATCCGCAAGTAGTAGATAATAAGGTGTTTTGTAGCGTAGAACATATAAAGGCAAGAGAATATCAGTCTTATCTTGTTCAAGCAAGCTTACCAATTAAAAATATGTGGCAATCAGTTGGACTTGAAAATTATTTGTTTCAAGAAAAAGGTGAGCAGATAAATAGTGTAGAAGAGTTATCCAATTATTATAAGAACGAAGAAAATTTAACTACCCTATCTTTAGTACCAGCTTATTTTATGGGAAAATTTGTAGATGAAAATACTAGTAACACTGCATATCAGACATCATACTTATTAACAGAATACATTTTAAATACTTATGGAATAGAGAAGTTTATATCAACAGACAATTTAAAAATATATCGACAGGAATGGTTAGAGAGTATAGGTGTCACTGTTTCTCTGGAAGATTTAAATTGTTTTACCGATAATATGTGCTATGAATTAGAAAATAAAGTTCCATTAACAATGATATATGAGAATTTTACCTTTTACTTTGAGCCCGTAGATTGGCTTTCAGATGCAGATGATATATATGATTTACTTGTAAGCTGGAAAGAGGGCTATGACTTAATGATTACCAAATTAGAAACAGAAGAACCAGAAGCTTTTGAATTGATAAAAGAGAGAATGAATGAGCCAATTTATATCAATTTATCTGATTATAGTTCAAAATATACTTGTGCAGCATATGATAATTCTATTTATCTCATTAGAAAACGTGATATTTATCATGAAATAGTACACATATTACTTCCAGTAAATAAGGAGATACAGTGGATGTATGAAGGAACTGCTGAGTATATTTCAAGAAGTATTCGTAGTATTTTTGAGGGAGAAGAAGAAAAACAAGGAGCTTATGAAGTAGTTATCAATTCAGGTAAATATGAAGTAGAAACAGAGGCAGATAAAAAACTGTGTGATTATGTTAGT
>CALWGN010000036.1 GCA_944380055.1 uncultured Lachnospiraceae bacterium | reverse complement strand
AGGAGTTTTCTCTTCCTCCCATACAAGACCAAAAACCCAAGGATAACGATTGGAATTATATTGTTGTACCTTGACATTATTTACATACATGTCTATTGTAAAGCTTGGAATAGGAAGTAGGTTTATAAAATCACCTTCAAACTGAGGATATTCTTTTAACATAATATCTGTTGCTTCCTGCAAAAATTGTTCATGTTCAACAAACTGCTGTATTTCTTTTACTACTTCTTCTCGTATGTCTTTTGTACTAGATGAGTCAAAGAAAACCTTAACCCATACCCACCTACTCCTATCATTCATTTAATATATAATTGTTAATATTCAAGGTTATATTTTGATTATCCAACTTATCTCTAGCCATACGAAAATAGTCTAAGTTTTCAATAAGATAATCTTGTCACATTATAATTATACAGAATAATTCCACAATCCCATTTTTCTTTGTTAGAAGTTGAAAAGTATGCTCTATAAATACCCAGCTGACTACTACTAGCAATTTCATATGCCCTCATACCATTGTGCCCTAATGTACCATTGATAGGTGACTCTCCCCCATTTGGACTATGCAAAACAACTGCTATCTTTCCAAATAGTGAATTTAAAAAATCAGTAGATGCAGTCAGTGTAATATCCCTGTGTACTGGCGAGCTAGATGAACTGGAATATCAATATAGCAATTACTTGCGATGTCTCCTAAATTATATGTTTTAGCGCTAGTAGATAAATGAACTCTTTGAGCTGTTACATCTTTTATAGGCTCTGATGCAAAAATCTTGAAGATGTTGCTTTTGTTACTATATAGCTTTAGGGATCCATACTTGCCAATTAATAGCTCTACCATCTGAAAATTCATCATAATTAATTTCTGAATTAATAGAAATTTCTTCATCACCTACACTAGAATCATATAACGTTATACTACTATGTGTAATAAACGTTAGTATTAAAATAGTAGCAACATTTTTAATTAATCTCATAAATAACATCTTATTTGTTCTAAATTTTTATTTTAACATTATATTATCATATATAAATATTTTTATTAATATATAAATTTTTCTAATTATTTTTTCAATTCTATATTATATCATTATTTTTTATTAATATATTTAATTATTTATACTTTTCTTTTTTATAAAATTAATTTTAAATTTAATAAATATATTAATTATTCCATATCCTTTATAAAAGTAGAAGGCACATCTTTTTCTAGCTGTAACAAATATTCTTTTACTTCTATTCCACAAGCAAAACCTACCAACTTACCGTTTGCTCCAACTACTCTATGACATGGTACTACAATTAAAATTGGATTTTTATTATTTGCTCCTCCTACTGCTCTACTTGCTTTTTCATTCCCTATTTTTCTTGCTATATCTTTATAGGTCAAAGTTGTTCCATAAGGAATTTTTCTTAATTCATTCCAAACTTTCTTTTGAAATTCTGTACCTTCCAAATAAATAGGGATATTAAATGTAGTTCTCTTTTTTTCAAAATATTCCATTAACTGCTTATAGGCTTCTTTTGCTAATACAGATTGCTCTGTCATAGTATTAGATTCTTTTTCTAATCGAATTGCTGTTATGGCATACCCATTATCTTCAATACATAATTCACCTATTGGAGTTTGATAATAATATTTATGCTTCATTTCGTCTCCTTATTTTTCCAATCTGTTGCATTTTCCTTTATAAATTCTTTTACTTATAAAATACTATATCATTGCTTTCGTTTTCCTTCAATATTATCTCTATATTAGGTTACCTTTTGAAGAAAATTAGATGTCTATATCTTAATATCTAAATCCAAATGCAAAATCCAAAAATGTTTCACTTTAAACTTTTAAAGTTTAAATTAATAAAGCATTGACATTCTCTTATTTATGAACTACAATTACACCATAACATTTACATATTTAAATATTAAAATTTCATTGATTATAAGAGGTATAGATTATGATTATTATTATGAAACCAAATGCAGATGAAACTGCAATCAACCATATTGTGGCAACTATTGAGAATAAAGGGCTAATTGCTCATCTAAGCAAAGGAGCAGAAGTTACAATTATCGGTGTTATTGGAGATAAAACCAAATTATTAGATGCTAATTTGGAAATTGCTCCTGGAGTAGATAGAGTTGTGGCTGTAACAGAGTCTTACAAATTAAGTAATCGTAAATTCCACCCAGACAATTCTATTGTTTCTGTTGGAAATACAGTGGTTGGTCCAAATAATTTAACTATAATGGCTGGTCCATGTGCCATTGAAAATGAAGAACAACTTATGCAAACTGCCATTGCTGTAAAAAAAGCTGGTGCCAATGTTTTACGTGGTGGTGCATATAAACCAAGAACTTCTCCATATTCCTTCCAAGGATTAGAAGAATATGGACTTAAGCTGATGGATCAAGCAAGAAAAGAAACTGGACTTTCTATTGTTTGTGAAGTAACAAGTCATCGTGCAATTGAAGCTGCTGTTAAATATGTGGATATGCTTCAAATCGGTGCTAGAAATATGCAAAATTTTGAGCTTTTAAAGGAAGCCGGAAAATCAGGTGTTCCTGTATTATTAAAAAGGGGAATTGCAGCTACTATTGATGAATGGCTAAATGCGGCAGAATATATTATTGCAGAGGGAAATAATAACGTAGTCTTATGCGAGCGTGGTATTCGTACTTATGAAACTGCAACAAGAAATACATTGGATATGAGTGCTGTCCCAGTAATTAAAAGCAAAAGTCATCTACCAATTATCGTTGATCCTAGCCATGCTACCGGTGTTCGAGATTATGTTGCTCCTTTAGCAAAAGGTGCGATTGCTACTGGTGCAGATGGACTTATGATTGAAGTGCATCCTTGTCCAGAATGTGCTTTATCTGATGGTCCTCAATCACTTACATTTGAACAATTTGAACAGTTATGTAATGAACTTAAGCCTTATGCAAACTTAGCAGGAAGGATATTCTAATGGATATAACAATTGGCTTTATTGGATTTGGTTTAATCGGAGGTTCTATTGCCAAAGGCATAAAAAGAGCTTATCCTAATTATAAAATTATGGCATATTCTCGCACAAAAAGTAGTTTAGAACAAGCTTATAATGATGGTATTATCAATACTATTTTAGATGCCATTGACAACCGTCTATCTATTTGTGATTTTATTTTTTTATGTACTCCTGTATCCTTTAATGCTTCTTATTTATCTGCTATTTCACCTTTTATTAAACCAACTTGTATTGTCACAGCTGTAGGAAGTACAAAAACAGGAATTCATGAACAAGTAATACGTTTAGGTTTAGAAAGCTCTTTCATTGGAGGCCATCCTATGGCTGGTTCTGAACGAACTGGCTATGAAAATTCTACCGATCACTTGCTAGAAAATGCATATTATGTTATTACTCCAACAA
The DNA here is from genome assembly GCA_944380055.1 of uncultured Lachnospiraceae bacterium. Taxonomy (GTDB): domain Bacteria; phylum Bacillota; class Clostridia; order Lachnospirales; family Lachnospiraceae; genus Fimimorpha. Next base: position 44 of record CALWGN010000036.1, on the reverse strand, counting down.
ATAAGACAACAAAGGCCCAGCTAGAGCGCTATATTAGTCTTGTT
>CALWGN010000035.1 GCA_944380055.1 uncultured Lachnospiraceae bacterium | reverse complement strand
TTGCTTTTGTCTGTGGTCTACCTGCAATGCAAGGTTTTACTAAGAAATCATAATCCTTTGCGAATTGTTGAAATCGCATATTTACTTTCCCCTTTTGATAACCCGTCCTTGCTTCATCCATTACCGTCTTCATGTTATCGGTTACAATCTCATTTGGAACACCACCAAAAGCTTCAAATGCTTGATCAAGCAGAGAGAATAATACATCTTGGCTCTTTGATAAGGAAACTTGATAGATTCGATAACGGGAATAGGAAAGCAATAATACTAAGATATTTACTTCAATCGTTTCCCCATTTTTTAAAGTAAAAGGAATCGATTCTTTCCAATTAAGCTGCGCTTGTTTTCCGGGTTCTGTTTCATAACGTACGTGTGTTTTGTTTGAAACTGGATGTTTTTTTCGTTGATTAAAATACGCCTGAATTCGGAATGTTTGCAAATATATCGGCGAAAGCTAGATTCCGAACAAGTTAATCCATGGTTATCTACAAGATACTGCCAAAGAGTACTTTTATAATAAAAGATCTGTTGACTGGATGTAGGAAGCAATTCCTTTATGATTTCATAATAAGAATCTAAGTAAGAGGAACGGGTTCTTTGTTTGTTTTTCTGGTATCCTTTTAAATACTTATCAACGGTATGACGATCCTTTTTTAATTCTCGAGCAATTTGACTTTTACTGACTTTCCATGTTCCATCCTCCAAAAATGGTTTTAGTTTTCCTAAATCTTCTAATGTTGTTATTTGCAAATCTGTATGTATGTTAAACTTGTAAATCATAAGCACCTCCAAGGGTACTTATGATACTCTAGATTTATACATTTTTAAATGATCGATTTTGTACATTCTTATTGTATCATTTATAGTATTTCCTCTAAATTCATCAATGGAAAGAACTCTAGGAAGAGAGGAAGGTTTAGGATAAGAAATATCTTTTAGTCTGCAAAACATAAAGGAAGCGGACACACCAAGAAAAGATGCAGTAGAACGAACGCTCTGTTTGGATCTTAGAAAATGAATGTAATAAAAAGCCATTCTAGTAGTAATACGACAATGTTTTGGAAGTAGGGAAAACGATTCATAAAAATGTTTGTTACAGTGAGGGCAATGATAGTGCCTTTTTCTGTAGTGAAGGAAAGTTTTTTACCCATAAAAAGAACATCTTTGATAATAGAAGTTCGATAATCATGAACTGTGTCAGTAAGAGCCTGACAGTGAGGACAGGTATGGGTTTTGCGTTCCAAAGAAAAATAAATGTGAACTTCAGTGTTAAAAGTTTGTACCTCAGATAGTATAATCCCTGTCGAATTTAAAGAGTTTTTATGTAAAATTAGTATTAGGCTTAAAGCTCAGTCCTTTCTATATTTTGTGAGGTACATTAACTATAATATAGATGAGTCTTTATAGCTATCTTTTTTACTTTACCTGAAGTAAAGATTATAAAACTGAAAAATATTAAAATAACATTAAATAGTAAAAAAAAACTTGAAAATATATAAAAAATATGATATATAGAAGTTAATTAACTATTATATTCAATCTATAAAGTGGAAAGGAGATTAATTGTATTATTAAAAAACTATACTTACTGTATTAAGATTATTTTTGGTATTATTAGAATTAGGAGGTTAAAAACTATGAAGGTATTAAAAAAAATTATTAGTTTGATTTTATTAATTACTATTATCACACAAAATACTATATTTTCATTGGCATCTAATACGGATACTGAAGAAATAGTGGCTAATCAAACAGTAAATGTTGAAAATATGTCAGATGCTAGAGATATTAATTGGAAAGCGTGGATAGCTAAGGCACTTTGGTATATAGCAAAAGCAGGTTCCTCTGCTTTTTATTCTTCACAACCTATCAAGGATGAAACAACTCAAAGAGTACATCTAACTACTGGAGCTAAAACTTTTAACTCAGGTGATATTGGAAGTAGCTGCTATATTGATATTCCTGTTGAATCAAGTTATCCTGTGAATATGGATATTACACTTACAGCATCTACTGATTTTGTTAATTCTTTCTTTGGAAAAATAGCAGTTGTTCTAAGGACTCCAAGTGGAGTAGAACCTATAGATGGAACATTAGGACATAATGGAATGACAGCATATGAAATTAAAAGTTCTGGACAATTAGGAACTTATCGAGCTAGATTCACAACAACAAATAAGGAAAAATGGAATTGTGGTATTATTTTATATAATTATAATGCAACAGGAACATATGCAATGTTGATAGATGATAATGGAAAAGAAAAAGATATAATTATTAATGAAGATAAACAAATGTATTATATTATCCCATCTGATAGACATTTAGAGAATAGAATCTATTACAGTGAAGATAGTCAAGAGTATAGTGTATCAAATATTTATGAATTATATTATGATGAAGATATGAAAGATTTCGTGTATAATTTTTCAAATGTAAGTATTGGAGATAAACTTAAAGTAACTGACACCATTAAAGATGTAAGTTATGATAGTAGTAACAATAGAACAATATTCAAGTTTGATACAAGATTCGGAGAGGCAATTTGGCCTTTTGATGGAGATCTCACACACCAATATAGTGCAGGAGAAGAAGTATCTTTTATATTTGAGGTAGTAAAAGAATATCAAACAGATAATTATACATTTGAAAATCTTGATTATTTCCAGATGGCGAGAGAAAAATTAGATAATGCAGATATAGCTTTGAATATTGATGATTATATTGTAGAATAGATGGTAGAATTTATATGAAAAAACTAACATGGGAGCAAAAAAAGAAAATTAAAAAGGTCTTCATACGAGTTATTCAATTAGGATTAATAGTTTTATTAATAGCATTACTTTTTAAAGTATTTTATAAACCAAAGTTAGAAATCCAAATAGTAAAAGAGTTTCGTAAATCTTTACAGGAAAAATACTCACAAATTTCAAGTATTGACTTTTATATAGAAGCACCAGCTTATCGTATAAAAGTAAAATTTGATTCTTCTAGTACAGAAGAAATACGAAAATCAGTGGTAGAAGAAGTACAACAATTTGTAGAAGAGGAAACCTTTTTACAAGAGGCGACAAATTTTATATTTGAGAAATATCCTAGCTTAGAAGGACTATCAAAAGATGAAGTTCCTAGCTTTACAATCGAAAGTTATATAGGCAATACAAATATACAAAACTATAATGCTTCTAGACCATATTGGCATTGGAACACCCAATGGGAAGAAGAAAAAAGTCCTTAACACTTTTAGTAATTGGATGGTTATAAAACTATAATTTTAACGTTGTTTATAATCCCACTATATAGAAGAAAAATTATAATAGTTGAGAAAATAGGTAGAATACGTCATAATATACAAGTAATGATGTACTCTACCTATTTTATTATCTAGATTTATATGATAGAACAAAGATAATATGCTTCTATTAGAAGAATGACTTACCGTTTATGCATAGGAAAATTCCCAATCAATATAGTAAAAAAGGAAGACAATATATATTTTTTATATTTTGTAAATGTTTGTATAAAATAAGGAAATATTTATCATACTAACATTAGATGATTGAATGAAAATTCTATCTTTTAAAAAGAACCAAGGAGATTGGGAAAATGAAGAAGATTAGCACCAAGTTAGAAGATAATATAAAATATATGGAAAATGAGCTTCGGGTAAGTAAAAATTTTGATATTATATATCGAGTAATGGAAGTTGGTAACAGAAAGGCAGTATTGTATTGCTTAGATGGAATGACAAAAGATGATATATTAGAAAAAATGCTAGAATTTATGTTTCAGCAAATACCAGAAGAGTTTCCAAAAGATGCTCATAGTTTTTCTAAAACCTTACTTCCATATGCAGAAATTGGATTATTAAATGGATATGAAGACATTATCTTACAATTATTAAGTGGATTAACTTGCTTATTTATTGATGGGTATGATAAATGTTTAATGATTGATTGTAGAACGTATCCAGCACGAAGTGTGCAAGAACCAGATAAGGATAAAGTAATGCGTGGTTCACGAGATGGATTTGTAGAAACTCTTGTTTTTAATACTGCTTTAATTCGAAGACGTATTCGTGACCCTAAGCTTACAATGCAATCTATGCAGGCAGGGCGTCGTTCCATGACAGATATTGTTGTTTGCTATATTGAAGATAGGGTAGATGGAAAAATTTTAGATAACATTGTACAAAAAATTAATCATTTAGATGTAGACGCACTTACAATGAATCAACAAAGTTTAGCAGAATGTTTATATCCATGTAAATGGTATAATCCCTTTCCAAAATTTAAGTTTACAGAACGGCCAGATGCAGCGGCAGCGGCAGTATTAGAAGGTAATATTGTTATAATAGTAGATAATTCGCCATCTGTTATGATTTTACCTTCTTCCATATTTGATATTATAGAAGAGGCAGATGATTATTATTTTCCACCGATTACAGGAACATACCTAAGATTATCTCGTATGTTAATTTCATTAATGACATTATTTGTTACACCTGTGTTTTTATTGCTCATGCAAAATCCACAATTTATTCCACCGTGGTTGCAGTTTATAAGAATTCAAGAAGTAATGAATGTGCCACTTATTTTTCAATTTTTATTACTAGAGCTATCTATTGATGGATTACGACTTGCAGCAGTCAATACTCCTAATATGTTTACCACTCCACTGAGTATTATGGCTGGTTTGGTTTTGGGTGAGTTTTCCGTAAAATCAGGCTGGTTTAATTCAGAAACTATGCTTTATATGGCATTCGTGGCAGTTGCAAATTATACCCAAGCAAGTTTTGAGTTAGGGTATGCGTTAAAATTTATGCGTCTTATTATGCTTATATTAACTTCATTATTTAATATTGTAGGATTTATTATAGGGCTTATCATTACAATATTAGCTGTTGTTTGTAATAAAACCATTTCTGGATATAGTTATATTTATCCATTGTTTCCATTTTCATGGAGTAATATTAAGCGCCGTTTCTTCCGTATGAGATTGCCAAGTAGTCACAAGTAGAAAAATATTGGATTACAGCACGACAAACGCATGAGTAAATAAATTGTGAACAACGCTCCTTTTTTCTGTTATAATAGAAAAAAAGGAGTGTTTCTATATGGAAGAATTATTAGAATGGATGGATTATATTGAAG
>CALWGN010000034.1 GCA_944380055.1 uncultured Lachnospiraceae bacterium | reverse complement strand
TAGAAGATAACGGAAATCAATTTTCTGATTTGAAAGGTAAATGCTGTGGATTGATGAATGGTAGTTCAAAATGAAAATAGAAAAATAAAAATTTGTAATAGTACATTGTTAATTATGAAAAAGTATATACAGAAAAAAAACAGAGATTATGAAGCCGGTGGCATTTTGATAGGAAGGGAAAATGCTGGAAATACAAATTTGGTAATTGAATATATTACAGAACCAATGTCAAAAGATAAAAGAAGTCGGCATAAGTTTTTACGCCAAGATATAGGACACATAGACTTTTTTGAAAAGTTGTATAATGAAAATGAAGGAATATATGCTTATATTGGTGAATGGCATACACATCCAGAGAAGATTCCACACTACTCATTTATTGATGCAAATAATTGGAGACGCATTGGAAAAAAGATGAAAAGTGAAAAGCAGTATCATGTGATTGTTGGAATACAGGAAATTGGGATTTGGGAGTATGATATGATTACAAAAAAAATTGTACAAATTGATAGCATAAAATGGGAGGATCTACTTGAAAATGAAAATACTGATTAAAAAACTTAAAGAAAGTTTACGGCCTATTATACAGATTGTGTTAGTGATTATTTCATTTTTTCTTCCAATAATCGTAGATGTGACTAGTTGGATTAAATTTTTCTTTCAAAATTCAGAAATTAATTTCGAGACTGCGAAATACTATTTTTTATTAAAGGTGGGAAACTGGGGAATAGGAATTATATTTATGTTTTTTATCCTTTTTCAAATAAAAAAAGCGAATAGTGATAAGTTGTTTAATACAGGAAATGTATATCATAATTATCCGTATGTATGGTATTGGATTTGTGCAAAACTTTTAGGATATACCAAATGTAATTTGAAATTAGTTCCGATATATATCCAATTTAAATTAGTTTTGAATGATACCTTTGCTGAGTACGATGTCGGAACAGAAGATGACTATCCATTAATTGAAAATGAAGAAATAGAGGTAAAAAGGGCAAATTGGAATTTAAGCCAAGAGGTTAACTTAGTATTAGCGGATACATATCCAATTGTTAGAACACAGATGCCGAATTCAAAAAGTATGTTACCGACATTGGTGATTATAAGAAAACGACCGGATCAATCTCGGTATTATAGTCCTAAGTTTATTGCAAAAATTGTAGACGAAGTGAGAAAATTACCTAAGAAAACAATTGTTGTAAATGTTTTTCCAACAACAAATGCAAAGCACACAAAAAAGATAGTAGGAGATGTATTTAAGCTTGCTGATAGGGGAAATATAAAGAAATTGGTAGTTTTTCAGCAAAGTAATAAGGGAAAGAGAAAATTTGAAGAAAAAGGGAAAGTGATATATGATTACAGATAAGCAATTAGTGGGAAGGACTGATCTTTCCCGCTTTTTATTTGTAAAAAAGTAAGGACACAGTACACAAGTGTGTATCACGTTAAAGCCCCTATTTTCAAGGCATAAGGGGATAGGGGTACAGTTTACAGATGAGCCAACAGGAAATCTAGATTCTAAAACTGGGGAAGAAATTATGAGGCTATTTCATGAACTACATCACAGTGGAAATACCATAGTATTAATTACTCATGATAATCATGTAGCAGATGAGGCAGAAAGAAAAATATATATTAGGGATGGATTAGTAAGAGAGGTGATAGAATAATGATATTCCAAACATGCAAAATGGCATGGAAGGCAATCTGCGCCAATAAACTTCGTACATTTTTAACAATGCTAGGAATTATTATTGGTGTATCTACACTTATTGTATTAGTATCTATCGCAGATGGTGCCTCTTCTTCTGTCACTAGTCAGATATCCGATATGGGTTCTAATTATCTAATGGTACGTATTACAGATGATAAGGAAAATCCATTAAAAATGTCTGAGTTCTCTACATTATTAAAAGATGATGCAATTGCAGAGGCAGCTCCAATTGGAAGTACAAGTGTAACAGGTAAAAGTGGTTATACCAGCGGGACAGTAAACATTTATGGTACAACAGGTGGCTACTTCACAATTATGGAGAAAGAACTTTTACTTGGAAGAACAATAAAGAAAACAGATATAGAAAATAATTCTTATGTGATTATTATAACAGCAGACACTGCAATTGAATTTTTCGGTCGTACAGATGTAGAAGGGGAAAATATTTCTCTTGATGGAAAAAAGTTTCTTGTAATAGGAGTTCTTGAGGATGATTCATCATCAGGGGACACAGTAGTAAGCAATTCAGATAGTACAGAAACAGTTGAGTTAGAAGGTTATATTCCGTATACGACATTAACAAGAATGGCAGATAATATACTGGAAATTACACAGTTTTATGTGTCATCTTCTAATGAAGATTCCATGGATGAAGCAATGGCAGAGGTAGATAATACATTATCTCTTATGCTAGGTGGAATTGCAGCAATTTCTCTTTTAGTTGGAGGTATTGGTATTATGAACATTATGCTAGTATCTGTAACAGAGAGAACTAGGGAAATTGGGATAAGAAAAGCTATAGGAGCAGGACAGGGAAGTATTATGCTACAATTTTTAATAGAAGCAATTATTGTCAGCATGGCGGGATGTGGAGCTGGTATTATAGCTTCAGCGATTATATTAAAAATTATTCAAAGAGTTATGGGTAATAGTATGAGTTTTCAAATGAATAGTGCAGTTGTGTTAATTGCAGTAGCATTTTCTGCAGTGATTGGTATTTTATTTGGAATTTATCCTGCGAGGAAGGCGCAAAGAAGAAACCAATTGATGCATTAAGATATACATAATAACAAAAAAGGAAGTTGATTTGTTTTTGCAAATTGGCTTCCTTTTAAATTTATAACATACCATAGATTATAATAAGATAAAAAAGTATAATAAAAAGGTTTTGATATAACAATAAAAATGTTATAATAGGAGAGGATTGCTTATAGAATTTTATTAGAAACTATGTTTTAAGAGAGGTATAAAATTGAGAGAAGTAGAACTTATTGTTTTAGACTTTATTCAACAATATTTGCGAACACCCATTGGTGATGTAGTTATGACAGTAATTACAAAGCTTGGTGATGGAGGTTTTTGTTGGATTGTAACAGGTATAAGTTTATTAATGAGTAAAAAGTATAGAAAGGTAGGTATTTTTGTTCTTGCTTCATTATGTATAGAAATACTGCTATGTAATGTAATTTTAAAAAATGTAGTTGGAAGAATAAGACCATGTGATGTAAGTAATACTATACAACTCCTAATTCCAAGACCAAAGGATTATTCCTTTCCATCTGGTCATACAGCAGCAAGCTTTGCAGCAGTTACTGCACTTTATTTAGGAAAGGTGAAAAGATGGTATTTAGCATTGCTACTAGCAGTAGCTATTGCTTTCTCGCGATTATATTTATATGTACATTATCCAACAGATATTCTAGGTGGGATAATCGTTGGAGTTATTAGTGCAGTCATTGCAAAATATTATATAGAAAAAATAAACAAGCGAAAGAAATAACAAAATTAAAACCCCAGAAATAAAAGCAGTGTTAAAAATGAATGAATTTTAATTAATAAGTAGATAAAAAATTCAAATATTAAGTATTGAAAAAAATGTCGTTTTGTGTAAAATATTAATATGAAAGCACTCAATAAGGTATCCAATATAAATATATGGTTACCTTATTTTAGTTGTCAAATTCTATATATTTAATATATGAAATAACAGAATAAAGGTAAAAAAAGTATTTTGAAACAGAAAAATGATGAAAATAAAAATTTAAAATTTAATGATTTAAAATTATGTATAATTACTATATTTAAATACAAAAGGCTAGATTGAATTATATAAAGGAGGTACATTATGTATAGTAAA
>CALWGN010000033.1 GCA_944380055.1 uncultured Lachnospiraceae bacterium | reverse complement strand
CATTTATAGGAGGTTAACCAATGAAGAGTTACATGGCAAGTCCTGCAACAATTGAAAGAAAATGGTATGTAGTTGATGCTACAGGCTATACATTAGGTCGTTTAGCATCTGAAGTTGCTAAAGTTTTAAGAGGAAAGAATAAACCAATCTTTACACCACACATCGATACAGGTGATTATGTAATCGTTGTTAACGCTGACAAGATTGCTGTAACAGGTAAGAAGTTAGATCAAAAGATGTACTATTCTCACTCTGATTATGTAGGTGGATTCAAAGAAGCTACATTAAAGGAAATGTTAGCTAAGAAGCCAGAAAAGGTTGTTGAGTTAGCAGTAAAAGGTATGCTTCCAAAGGGACCTTTAGGTAGAGAAATGTATAAGAAGCTTCATGTATACGCTGGACCAGAGCATGAACAACAAGCTCAAAAGCCAGAAGTATTAACATTTTAATTTGTAGTGGAAGGAGGAAATCAAAGTGGCAAAGGTTAAGTTTTACGGAACAGGAAGAAGAAAGAGCAGTATTGCTAGAGTATATTTAGTACCTGGTACAGGTAACATTACAATAAATAAGAGAGATATCGACAACTATTTCGGTCTTGAAACATTAAAGACAGTTGTTCGTCAACCATTAGTTGCAACAGAAACTCTTGACAAGTTTGACGTACTTGTTAACGTTCACGGTGGTGGAACAACAGGACAAGCTGGAGCTATCAGACATGGTATTTCTAGAGCTTTATTACAAGCAGATGCAGAATACCGTCCAACATTAAAGAAGGCTGGTTTCTTAACAAGAGATCCTCGTATGAAGGAAAGAAAGAAATACGGTTTAAAGGCAGCTCGTCGTGCTCCTCAATTCTCAAAGAGATAATTTTTTGCAAAGAGAATATACAAAAGCCCTTGGAAATTCAATATTTCCAAGGGCTTTCTTACTTATAATTTTAAAGGGAAGGTGAAAAAGTGATAAAAATATATTTTATACGCCATGCACAGCCAGAGTATGATTGGGAAGATGATAGAACAAGGCCGCTGACAGCAGTAGGAAAGGAAGACTCAAAGAAAGTATTAGACTTCCTAAAAGATAAAAAGATTGATGCTTTTTACTGCAGTCCTTATAAAAGAAGTTTAGATACTATTAAAGAATCTGCTTGTTATTTTAACAAAGATATTATTATAGATGAAAGATTTCGTGAAAGAGAAAAAGGTAACGAAGGAAATAATCACATTATGTTTCAAAAACGCTGGGAAGATTTAAACTTTCATGAAGAAGGTGGAGAATCTATCGCAATGGTTCAAAATAGAAATATAGATGCGTTGGAAGATATTCTTTCAGAGTATAGGAATAAAAAAATGGAAGAAGACATTTCTATTGTTATTGGAACTCATGGAACGGCATTAAGTAGTATTTTACATTATTATGAGCCTTCTTATAATCATCAGTCTTTTCTTAGGATGATTGATTGGATGCCATACATTGTTGAGTTGGATTTTGACAATGATAAATGTATAAATAAAATTGAACATTTATATATTTATAAGGAGTTTAAAGGGAAAAAATAGTATGAAAGAGATTTTGACAATAGATTTCTATGATTATCAAGATTCATGGAACATAATCAAACGAGAAGCTGCAAAAGGTGTAATTTTTATTAATGGAAAATTAATAATGCTTCAGTCGAGACTAGGAGATTTAAAGTTTGTTGGTGGTGGAATGGAAAAAGATGAAACACCAATGGATTGTCTAATAAGAGAAGTGATGGAAGAAACAGGTTACTTAGTTATCAGAGAAACAATAAAAGAACTAGGTATTGTTACAGAGCGAAGAAAAGATACCTACGAAGATGCAATTTGGGAAATGACAACCTATTTGTACTCTTGTCAGATTGATAAGGAACAACAAAAAGATTTGCAGTTAACAGATAGTGAAAAAGAACAGGGAATGAATTATATTCTATCCACTCCATATGAAGCAATACAGGTGAATACAAATGCTTTGAAGCAAGAAAACTGTAATCCTTGGGTATATAGAGAATTAGAAATATTGAAACATCTGTTTAAAAATGAATTGGTTAACAAATAGAAATTCCTCAATATCTATGTATTCTAAGATATAAGGAAAAATAGGAAATTATATATGTTTAGAATAGAATAAATATCTCTTCATATACTATGAACATATAAAAAGTATTATAACCTAATGACTTTGCATGATTTTGTACACAATGAAGAATTGAAAATTCTTCTAATATGACATTTTACATTGGTTATAAAATAGAATGGAGAGATAACATGAATAAAAAAGAACAAGAAAAGTTGAATCAGAAGAAACAATAAGAAAAGTTTAACATAAGGAGCCGAGAATTCTCCCACCTCTTAGGTGGTGAGATGAATCGGCTCAAACTTATGGTTGTCAATATTTGAAAGCTATTGTATACTATATTTAGTAGTAAATATTAGAAAGGTAATAAATTCAATGCTTTTAGATAATAATAATCATTCAGTATTCTTGCTCAATTATCATTTGATATTAGTAGTGAAATACAGACAAAAGGTGATAGATAATTCCATATCCAATCGTTTGAAAGAAATTTTTGAATATATAGGTCAAAATTATAATATTTCAGTTGTTGAGTGGAATCATGATATAGATCACATCCATATATTATTCAAAGCACATCCAAATAGTCAATTATCAAAGTTTATCAATGCTTATAAATCAGCAAGTAGCCGATTGATTAAAAAAGAGTTTCCTTCCATTAAAAAGAAACTTTGGAAAGAGTATTTTTGGTCTAGGTCCTTCTGCTTGATAACTACAGGTGGTGCAACTATTGATGTTATTAGAACGTATATCGAAAGTCAAGGGGAAAAGAGGTGATATCTTATGCAGAATAAGGCTTACAAATTTAGACTGTATCCGAATAAGGAACAACAAGAAATCATTCATAAAACCTTTGGATGTACCAGGTTTATATTCAATCGTATCTTAGGGGATGCTATTGAGTATTACAAAGAAAATAAAAAATCAAAAATCAAGACTCCTGCATCATACAAAAGTGAATTTCCATTTCTAAAAGAAGTGGATAGTCTTGCCCTTGCCAATGCACAACTACAAGTTAAAGTAGCCTATAAAAATTTTTTCAATGGTAATGGTTTTCCTAAGTTTCGGAGCAAAAAAGATAATTATCAAACGTATACTACCAATAATCAAAAGGGTTCTGTGGGAATTGAGGGTGATAAAATTAAATTACCTAAGATTGGATTTATTAAAGTAAAATTACATAGAGAAGTGGTTGGAATTATAAAGTCTGTTACCATATCTAAAAATCCAAGTGGTAAGTATTATATCTCAATTCTTACGGAACAAGAAATCCGTCAACTACAGACAATCGAAAAGAAAGTAGGCATTGACTTAGGATTAAAAGAGTTTGCTGTTACATCCGATAGTGAAGTCATTCCTAATCCTAAATTTCTAAGGCATACAGAAAAGCAATTAATAAAAGCACAAAGAGAGCTATCAAGAAAACAAAAAGGTTCTAGTAACCGCAACAAAGCACGACTGAAAGTGGCAAAACTTCATGAAAAAATAGCCAATCAAAGAAATGATTTTCTTCATAAATTATCTACCAGACTAATATACGAAAACCAAGTAATCGTTATGGAAGATTTATCTGTAAAGAATATGATGAAAAATCATAAGTTGGCGAAAGCTATTTCAGAAGTATCATGGTACCAATTTAGATGTATGCTTGAATACAAAGCAAAATGGTATGGTAGAGAATTAATTATAGCGGATAAGCATTTTGCAAGTAGCCAATTATGTTCTGTTTGTGGTTACAAAAATGTTGATGTAAAAAATTTAGGACTTAGAGAATGGGAATGTCCAAATTGCCATACTCACCATGATAGGGATATAAATGCCAGTAAGAACTTATTACAATTAGCAATGTAACTTGCATCTATCATTAGGGTTAGGAACTAGCCTGATAGCTTAGTAAATTAGAAAACATTCGTTTTCTTTACCTAAGAAGCACCCACTTCTAAAGTGGTGTGTAGTTCACTAGTGTAACACAAAAAGTAAAACCAGAAAATCAGAATCAAACCCACAATGCCAAGTCAGAAGGGGTAGAAGTAAAACGTAGACAAGTATAATATAGTATGAGATGAAACATTTACAGAAAAGGTTCGTATAGCAAAAAAATGTTATATGAACCTTTTTATTTGAGTACCTATGTTAGAATACTCCTTATGACAGAAAAATTTACAGATATTTCAAATTAAAATTTGAATATAATTAAAAATATAATAATAAAGAATCATACAATTATAAATACGATTAAATATTAAAAGAAAAAATTGACAAATAATAAACTATAATATATAATAATTAAAAATAAATATATAATAAAAATGAAAGGAGTTTGAATTATGAAAAAATTAATTCGTCTTATTCTTTGTTCACTGTTCACTGCTTGTTGCCTAACTCAAATTTGTAGCGCAGCAAACATCTCTGAGTCTAATAAAGAAGATCCCATAACTAAAGATGCTAGAATCTTGTCTAGCTATAACATCAGCATGAATAGTGCCTGTGCTCATTCGTATACGCGTGTAGATCTTGGTGATATTATTGGAGAAAGTTGCACAAATGTTACTCGTAATTATAAGGTATGGTGTCATAACTGTAGACAATATATTACGGGAGGAACTATAGTAATTCCTAAAGATACACCAGAGCATACAATGCGTTGGTATACGGTGTCTTGTATAAGAGGAAAACATACCTATGAACGCCGTTGTACAAAATGTGGATATGCAACGGAATCTTTTACTCGAGCTTGTTCTGGTCCACCTTGTCCAGAAATAATGTCATTGTCCCCACATCACCTTAATAACGATATGGAAATAAGGAGGGATATTCTATGAAACTATTCAAACTAAACACAGGATTATGTAGTCTAATATTCTTTTTTTCCTGTTTATTATTATGTGGAATGCTTGCGTGGAAAATTGGTGAAGCAAATGCCATTGAAACCGTTTGGGTTGCAAGAGAAAAAATTGTAGATGCAGAGCCATATACAATGGTAGAAAAGATGAATGTTGGTCGTGGCTTGCTGTTTGGAGTTCCCGTATTCATTATTGGAGGATTATGCTCTATTGCATTATCAGAATTATATTATGCAGCATTGTCCTACTTTAGAGGAGAAGGAGAATGTGTATAATATGTGGGAAAACAAAATAACTTTAGCCATTCAAATTATCAGTCTGACATAAAGGGAGTCAACATAAGATTTTATAACCTTGTTATTTCATTCTTTCCATTCTGTCACAAATGATTTTATAATTGTTGTAATAAGCAAGGAGTTTTAACTCCTGGCTTATTACTTATTTCTTTCATCTCACATATAGCAGAAGGTATAGCATATCTTTTTCATGTTTCAATTTGTAACTTATTAATTATAAACGTGTCATTTTATAGTTTGAGTTATAACTTATCTATGAAATCCAATCCCTCTCATTTTATCTAATGAACAATGCTTACACGGTTAAATAGCAATAAGTTTTGTATAATAATAAAATTACATAATCAGCTTATTATAAATAATAGGTATTCATAGAAAAGTATTTCATAGAAAATTTATTCCTTAGAATTTCATATAATAGTAATAAAATTTTATAATAGCAGACTTTTATACTAATACATTATATTGATAAATAAAGCAATAAAGTAATCTCTCTTCATATTTGCAAATCATTTGTAAATAGATTGACAAAAAGCTTAAAACTATATATAATCATATTTGCAAATGATTTGCATTTTTTAATGAGCGTAAAAAACAAAAAAATAAGAGCTGTTTATCAGACAAGTTTTTAAATCATTATAAAGAAATGTATGTAAAAGAAAGGAACACTATGCCAAGAATATATCGTACAAAATGTAGAACTTATATTTTAGAATATTTGCAAAATCACAAAGAAAAGCGATTTAGTGCATCGGATATTTTTACATATTTAGAACAAAATGGTAAAAAGGTAGACTTAGCGACTGTATATAGAAATATGGAAAAAATGACAGAAAATGGTGTGTTATTAAAGTATAAAACGGCAGATGGAGAAAGCAGTGTCTATCAATATGTAGAGCCACATGCCAACTGTATGGAGCATCTTCATATGCAATGTAGTAACTGTGGAAAGATTATCCATTTAGAATGTGAGTTTATGAATGAAATTACAAATCATTTATTGAAAAATCATGGGTTTTTATTAGAGTGTAAAAATTCTGTACTATTTGGTCTATGTGAAAATTGTAGGTAAGAACTAGAAATATTATTGTAATGTTAGTCTTATCATATGATAATAAAATTTTTAGAATGTAAGGCGATACTTATTTTATGAGAACAGAGGATAAAAATAGGGAAACAAACATGGAAAAAAGTATAAATATAGCTAATATCAGTAAATACTTTATCTGAAGCAAAAAGGTATGATAGTGATAAAGGAAAAAATATACTATATCACTGATTACAAACTCAACTCATAAAAAATAAAAGAGATAGAAACTTGACAAAATAACGGAGGTTTTAGGATGAAGAAAAGAATAATGATGACAGTTGCCACTATGACATTGTCTATGTTTGGTTTATATGGATGTAGTTCAAAATCATCCCTGAATGCAGAAGTAAATAACGAAGAAAAAATACAAATCGTATGTACAACCTATCCACAATATGATTGGGCAAAACAGGTGATAGGAGAAGAGAAAGATAGATTTGAACTTGTATATTTATTAGAAAATGGAGTAGATATTCACAGTTATCAGCCTACAGCAAAAGATATTGCAGCAATAGCCGATAGTGATTTAGTGATTTATATTGGAGGAACATCAGATACATGGGTAAAAGATGCTGTCGAGCAATCAAACAATGACCAAATAAAAACAATTAGCCTATTTGAAGTTTTAGGAGACTCTGTAAAAGAGGAAGAAATCATCGAAGGTATGCAAGATGATCATAGCCATGAAGAAGATGAACATACACACGAAGAAGATGGACATAGCCATGAAGAATATGGACATAGTCATGAAGAAGATGGACATAGTCATGAAGAAGATGGACATAATCATGAAGAAGATGGACATAATCATGAAGAAGATGAGCATACAAATGAAGAAATAGAATACGATGAACATGTGTGGCTTTCATTAAAACACGCAAAAACATTTGTAACAGAAATAGAAAAAGCATTAGAAACTGTTGATAGTGAAAATGCGTCTGTCTATCAAGAAAATTGTGATAATTATGTAGAACAATTAGAACACTTGGATAAGCAATATGAAGAAATGGTAGAATCTGCAAAAAGAAGTACGGTATTATTCGCTGATAGATTCCCATTTCGATATTTGGTGGATGATTATGGTTTAAACTATTATGCAGCATTTCCAGGATGTAGTGCAGATACAGAGGCAAGCTTTGAAACAATTATTTTCCTTGCAGAAAAATTAAAGGAAGAAAATCTTCCAGTGGTATTTGTTCTTGAAAATTCTGATACAAAAATAGCAGATACAGTAATCAATAATACAAAGGAAAAAAATCAGCAAATTTTAACAATAAACTCAATACAATCTATTTCTAGTAGAGAAATAGAAGATGGATTTAGCTATTTATCTGCTATGGAGAAAAACTTAGAAGTATTAAATCAGGCATTAAACTAGGAGGGAATTTGTATGGCTTATATTACTTGCAATAATGTAACTCTTGGATATGATGGACATGCCGTAACAAAAAATATTCATATGGACGTAAAAAAGGGCGACTATTTATGTATCGTAGGAGAAAATGGAGCAGGAAAAAGTACCCTTATTAAAACAATTTTAAATTTAATAAAGCCAATAGAAGGAACCATTACAATTGGTGATAATCTAAAGTTAAATGAAATTGGCTATTTGCCACAACAAACAGCTATACAAAAGGAATTTCCTGCTTCTGTAAGAGAAATTGTATTATCAGGTACCT
>CALWGN010000032.1 GCA_944380055.1 uncultured Lachnospiraceae bacterium | reverse complement strand
CAACAAGTATTATTGGGAATGGCGTAGCATTAAATATTCCATATTTATTCAATGAAATAAATCAATTAGTAGAGCAAGGTGTACCAAAGCCAAAGGTGTTGGTATCTGATCGTGCTCAAATTTTAATGCCATATCACGTATTATTTGATGAATATGAAGAAGAACGTTTAGGTGGAAAATCATTTGGTTCAACAAAGTCAGGGATTGCACCATTCTATTCAGACAAGTATGCAAAGATTGGTTTTCAAGTAAGCGAATTATTTGATGAAGTAGCATTAAAGGAAAAAGTAGAACGTGTTTGTGAAATGAAAAACGTTTTATTAGAACATTTATATCACAAGCCATTATTAAATGCAGAAGAAATCTACAAAACAATGTTAGAATATAGAGAAATGGTTGCTCCTTACGTTTGTGACGTATCATTATATTTACATAATGCAATCAAAGAAGGAAAGACTATTTTATTAGAAGGACAATTAGGTTCTTTAAAGGATACAGACCACGGTATTTATCCAATGGTTACATCTTCTTCTACATTAGCTGCATATGGAGCAATTGGAGCAGGTGTTCCTCCATATGAAATCAAAAATATTACCACTGTTGTAAAGGCATACTCTAGTGCAGTTGGAGCAGGTGCATTTGTAAGTGAAATTTTTGGAGAAGAAGCAGAAGAATTAAGAAAACGTGGTGGTGACGGTGGAGAATACGGTGCAACAACTGGACGTCCAAGACGTATGGGTTGGTTTGATGCAGTAGCTACTCGTTACGGTTGTCGTGTACAAGGGGCAACAGAAGTTGCATTAACAGTACTTGACGTATTAGGATATTTAGATGAAATTCCTATGTGTGTTGGATATGAAATTGATGGAAAAATTGTAAAAGATTTCCCAACAACTGTACAATTAGAAAAGGCTAAGCCAGTATTAAAGGTATTTAAAGGCTGGAAGTCTGATATTCGTGGTATTAAAAATTATGATGAATTACCACAAGAATGTAAAGATTACATTGATGCTATTGAACAGGAAATTGAAGTTCCAATTACATTAGTATCCAATGGACCAGGTAGAGATGAAATTATCGTAAGAAAAAGCAATTATACAAAGTAATTGTTCTTACATAGGAGAGTAGGATATTAAATTACTCTATAAAGTTTAAGGATATTTTTTGATACTCTACTCTATATAGACAATAAAACCTCTGTTATTCGTAGCAATAGCAGGGGTTTTTATGGCTTAGAGAAGTGATAACAGTTAGTGCATAACATGTCATAAATAGTTGGTTTATCGGGGAGTAAGCATATAAGAGAGGATATCATACATACATGGAAGTGGAAATAAAAAAGCGTTGTGAAGAGCACCATATTCATGGAGCTAAAATAGCAGAGGAATTATTGGAACCATTTCATTATGATAGACATAAGCTGATTCTGATACAAAAATGTATAGAAAATCATAGAGGCAGTAGAATAAATGAAAAGCTGAGTATAGAGGAAGTATGTGTTGTAGATGGGGATGCTATTTCTCATTTTGATTCTGTACCATCGCTGTTTTATTTAGCATATGCGAATTGAAAATTGGACATTGAGGAAGGAATAAACTTTGTAAGGGATAAATGAAAGCGAAGCTATCATAAGTTTTCTAAAAGAAGTCAGAATGTTTATAAAGAAAAATAGAATACAGTTATAAATATGCTAGAATAAATCTTTTATATAAAAATCAATAAAGACGGAAAAGATTAGAGACAGTGAAGAAGTAACAAAAGTAACTATGCATTAATTAATGTAGAAGAAAGAAAACTTGTGAATTAGAACTAAAACTAGCCGAAAAACGATAAGGTATTCATTAATATAGAAGGATGAAAATCTATAAGCATATAACAGTATAGAAGTGATAATAAGCAAAAGTAGGGAGATTTTGATGGAGCAATTAAAAAAAGGACAAGTATATGAAGGTGTTGTAGAAAAAGTTGACTTTCCAAACAAGGGAATATTACATTGCAACGATAAAAAAGTAATTGTAAAAAATGTAATTCCAGGGCAAAAAGTTTCTTTTTCTGCAAAGAAAATACGTAAGGATAAAGTAGAGGGACATTTATTACAAATATTAGAACAATCACCACTAGAAACTGTGGAAAACTCATGCAAACATTTTGGTATTTGTGGAGGATGTAGCTATCAAACATTGCCATATGAAGAACAGTTAAAAATCAAAGAAAATCAAGTAAAAGAGTTATTAGATTCCGTAGTATCTGATTATGAATTTGAGGGAATTACAAAAAGTCCAATTGAGCATGGATACCGAAACAAAATGGAATACTCCTTTGGAGATGAAGTAAAAGACGGTCCACTATCACTTGGAATGCATAAAAGAGGAAGTTTTCATGATATTGTAACTGTAAATGATTGTCGTATTGTAGATGAAGATTTTAGAAGTATTCTTACCTTTGTATTAAACTATTTTCAGGAAAAACAAGTACCATTTTATAAAAAGATGAGGCATATAGGAGTACTTCGTCATTTACTTGTAAGAAAAGCAATGAAAACAGGAGAAATTCTAGTAGATTTAGTTACAACAACTCAACAAACATTGAATTTAACCGATTTTGTAGAAGGCTTAAAAGGTTTATCATTACAAGGTGAAATTGTTGGGATTTTACACACATTAAACGACTCTTTAGCAGATGTTGTAAAAAATGATGAAACAATTATTTTATTTGGAAGAGATTATATTTATGAAGAATTATTAGGATTACGCTTTAAAATTAGCCCATTTTCTTTCTTCCAAACAAATTCACTAGGTGCAGAAGTATTATACGAAATTGCACGAAGTTATATAGGAGAAACGAAAGACAAACTTGTATTTGACCTATACAGCGGAACTGGAACCATTGCTCAAATTTTAGCACCAGTAGCGAAAAAAGTAGTAGGTGTAGAAATTGTAGAAGAAGCAGTAGAAGCTGCAAAAGTAAATGCACAATTAAACAAATTAGATAATTGTGAGTTTATTGCAGGAGATGTATTAAAAGTAATTGATTCTATTACAGACAAGCCAGATTTAATTGTATTAGACCCACCAAGAGATGGGATACACCCAAAGGCGCTGGAGAAAATTATTGCATATGGAGTAGATAAAATGGTTTATATCTCTTGTAAGCCAACAAGCCTTGTAAGAGATTTGGAAGTGTTACAGACAAGAGGGTATAAGGTTGTGAAGGCAAGGGCTGTGGATATGTTTCCTGGGACTGGGCATGTTGAGACAGTGATTGTGATGTCAAAGGTAAAATAGGGATAGCCGTCAAAAGGCTTATACAATTGACAAAGTCAATTGTCCTCGTCGCAGAAATGCCCTTGCAAGCAAGCATTTCTGCTTCCTCGAATAAAGGGTTTTCAGACCAAAGGTAGTATTTTTGAGTGCTACTTTTGGTCTTTCTTTTTCTTGTCGGTGGAAACCTGTCGAAAGGCTGAAAATGGTAGGGTTGTGGCTACACTTTTGATATAGGGGTAGGTTGTGAATACACTATGGTTAAAGGGGTAGGTTGTAGAAACACTATGGTTAAAG
>CALWGN010000031.1 GCA_944380055.1 uncultured Lachnospiraceae bacterium | reverse complement strand
TTGTTTCCTAGTTACTTCTTTTTTTTACTCTCCTATCACCCTCCCTTTAACATTTAAACTATCTTTTAAGTTCTGTCTTATGTAATTATGCATATAAAAGATATTAAAATTTGTAAATAACAACTTCAATTGTATTTTAACTAATTTATAACTACAAAATAGTTATTATTATTATCCTTATTAATCAATTAAGTTGTTTAATTTGTTTCTATTTTTTATTTTTCCTGCTTTTTCTTTTATAATATCATATTTTTTCTGTATTTAAAATGACGTAGGCGTTCTTTTTTTTAATATTTTGGAATACCTACGTCATATATTTCATTTTAATAATCAATATGTTACCCCTTACGCTTCTAACAAATATACTATTATTCCTTTAAATCCAGTGACTAAATTTTATAACCACTGCTTTCAATAATCAACTGTTCTTTTGCACACGGTAACTCTAATCGTTGTAATATTAATGAAAGAGTTCTCCATCGAATATTCAATTTTCCTCTTTCAAAACGAGACATAGTTTCTGGCTCTACAATATCTTCACATAATTGTGCCTGTGTCATATTTAAATCTTTTCTTTTTTGTTTAATAATTTCTGTTACAAGAATAGCATTTTCTATTGTCGTAAAAGGATAGACTCTATATGGATTTTCTTCATATTCTTTACAAATACTTAGTACACATTCTTTATATTCCAATAGCTGTTTTCTTTTATACCACGTCACATATGAATCATTATCTACATACTGTAATTGTATATCTATCGTTGGAATGAAAAAATGTAAACTTCTAACACCTACTAATTTCTTCATAGATTTTATTACTATATTAAGTGCATATTCCTCATTGTTATCCCTACCTTCTAACACAGCTAGATACCAGACTGCATATGGATATATTTTTACTTGTTCTTCTTCATCATCATAATGATTGCAACAATACTCACAAATCCATGTTAAGAGTCTTTTTGCTTGTTCTCTTTTTCCTTCCTCTTCATAAATTTCTGACCACAAAATTAATAGCTCTAGTTCCTGTAAAGAAAGACATACTACCCCTTTTCTATCTATTAATTTCTCCCATCCTTCTTCATGAAAAATACTCCATGTATTTTGGATTTGTTTTTTTCTTATATGTAATTTCTCTCTCACTGATATTAAAAAGTAAGATTCCATAACACCTAAAAATAGCAAATGAATAGCCGGATATATTCCCTCTATTCTCTTTTTTTCTTCTAATACTATTCTATATTGTTTGCAATAGGCTCTTCCCTCTTCTACATATTTCTGAATAACTTCTCCCTTTTCTTTTTCCTTTTTTGTATATAAAATCTCTATACATTTATTAACCAATTCTCGAATTTTTGTTTGTAATTCATAGAAGAAAAATTCCCACTGTGTTACATAACATTCATAAATAGCTGTCGATATTCCCAGCCGATGTAATAAAAAATCCCAACTAAATTTATCTAGTATAATTTCATCTTTCTCTACTTTTCGTAGCGTTTTTTCTGACATAAGCCCTTTGACCAAATCTTCTCTTAATATACCTTTCTCTTCTCTGCTTTGTTTCACCAATTTCCCTAATGTATACTTATTATTCATGTTCAATTTTGTTACCCCCAATTCCCTATAAAATATCCCCAGAATGACTTTTCGTTTTTTGTACCTTGATTTTAGTTTTTCTAAATGAGTAATCTTTTATATTAAAATAAAAATAATTATTTTTATAATCTATATTTTATATTTACTACTATAAATTGTCAATTTATTTTGTAATTATTTTAAATTTTACTTTTCTATTTGATTATTTTATTTATTTTTTGTTTACTATAAATATTAAAAAAATAAATTGTAATCATTTTTGAATTTACCATAGAAAATTAAAAACAAATATTATTTATTAAAGTTTATTAAAACAATTTCATTCTACTAAAATATGTATTTAAAAATAAACTACGGCACAAATGAAAATTATATAAGTATTGTCTAGAATACTTTCCTTTTTAATATCATATACTTCATAGCATTTTATAGGCACGTTCCTTTTATATGTCATATACTAAAATAAAATGAAATGGGGAATTTTTATGAAGGCTGCTATCTATTGTCGCTTATCTGTAGAAGATGAGGATAAAAAATCCGAACAAGCAAGTGAAAGCATTTTAAATCAACAGCTTTTATTAACAGATTATATGAAAGCTCATAACTATGATTTGTATGCTATTTACGTTGACGAAGATTATTCTGGTTTAGATGCCAACCGCCCTGCATTTTGCCAAATGATTGAAGATGCTAAACATGGTAAATTTCAGGTTATTTTATGTAAAACCCAGTCACGATTTACAAGAGATATGGAGTTAGTGGAGCGATATCTTCATCATTTATTCCCTCTATGGGGAATTCGCTTTATTGGGGTAATTGCTGGAGTCGATACCGATGAACGTAGAAATAAAAAAGCTAGACAAATCAATGGATTAATTAATGAATGGTATTGTGAAGATTTATCAGAAAATATCCGTGCTGTTTTGCGAAAAAAAATGGAAGCAGGTCAGTTTATTGGCTCTTTTGCCTGCTATGGCTATGAAAAGTCAAAGGAAAATAAGCATAAGTTAGTTATTGACCCTGTTGCTGCCTCCGTCGTAAGAAAAATTTATGCTTTATATTTAGATGACTATTCTATGCGACAAATTTCTAGTATATTAACAAACGAGCAAATTCCTCCTCCTAGTCTTTATAAAAGACAAAAGGGGTTAAATTTCAAAGCTCCTTATACAAATAAACCAGAAGAAAAACAACATATATGGAGTTATAACACCGTTAAGCGGATACTAAAAAATCCTACCTATACTGGTTGCCTTGTTCAAGGTTGTGAACAAAAAGTAAGCTATAAAAGCAAAAAGATGATTCACTTACCAAAAGAACGTTGGATTATTGTTCCAAATACTCACCCTGCTATTATTAAAGAAGAGGACTTTCTTCTCGTTCAGGAAAAACTAAGGAAAAAAAATAGGCATTACACTTAATCACATAATAAGAACTAAATACCCTTTAAAGTATTACAATCCATTAAATTACTAATTAAAAAATAAAAATCTATATATAAAACACCATAGGTTAATAATTACAAACTGTAATCTGTTCCTATGGTGTTAATAAAATAAGTAGGTAATAATATTCTTTCTCTATTTTTTATGTTTTATAATGTTGCTATGATATTTACATAATATGGGACAATTACTCCAGCCTGCTGTGCTTTATACATTGTGTCAACTGCAATTCCTGCAATGCCAGAATAATCACCAGGAGCAAAGTCATACCTATCACAAAGTCTGACTATTTTGCTACTTGGACTTGACTTAGTAAAATCAAAATTATGAATTGCATAATACAAATCCTTATCTATTTTGCCTCCCACATTATTAAATCTTGAACTCCCCGAAGTTTTTGTTCCGTTAGCAATACTCTTAAATACACTTGAGTTCTTTACTATAGAACCATTTACAGGAAAATAATTGGAATTTAAACTTGTGTTATTCTTAGCATGTGTAAGAAGTTCTGCTGCCAAAGAATAACCCTGTGAATTAAAATATGCTATAACAGCTGAAACAGCTGGACTATAAATTACATGGAATTTATAAGGTAAAACTCCTATTTTATACATTTGATATTCACTAAGCATTTCTTCTAATGTTAAAATTAGATTTTCTACATTACTGACGTCAGCATCATTTGTTGCATCCGATAATATATTTTTATATTCATCAATCATATTTATAAGCTCTGTTTCCACATCTGTACCACAATCTTTAAGCTCATTTTCAATAGCAATAATATTTTCTGCTAATTGCTCATCATCTGTTTGTGATGAAGTTGCAAATACCATCGTATTTGGTATCAACATTAATGTTACTAACATACAACTTATAAGAACCTTAATTTTTTTTCTTCATTTTACCATTTCCCTTTTACCTACTTATTTACTAAACATGGTTTTACATAATAACTTCTAAAATAAACAATTGTTTTGTTTCCTTATCAAAAATCATATACATGCAATCATTATCTTTTTCTATGTATTTCCAAGTGTAACTATGTTCCCAGTTTGGTAGTTGTTGTGACGGTATCTCCAATATATCTGAGCTGTATAAGATACCTTCTCCATTTAAATACTTACAAAAAGATTCTTCTATGTTCAAATTTTTTGTATTATTAAATTCATCAAAAAAAGTATTGGTTTCTTCTACTGAAAAAACTGTATATCGTGTTACATCTCCATGAAATCCCATATCTGTCTTAGCTTGAAACACTTCCTTCATACCCTTTGGTAATTCTATTCCCCAATTCTCTTTAAAAATTCTTCTAGTATTAAAATACATTCTTCCTGAAATATATAACCCAACTAAAACAATAACACTCATAATAATGATACTGCTGATAATAATTACTTTTTTATTTTTCACCTCTATTTCTCCTTTACATAGTTATAAAATATTTTTACAACAATTTCTATACTACAAAATCTTCTAATGACTTATTCATCATTTTTCTCATAATACCATATTATTTCTACAATTAAAATGATGTAGTTGTTCCAAATTTTCTTTTTTTTGGAATACTTACGTCATTTACTTGCTTATCTTCATGCAATGCAATATCAATTTATGCCACTATGATACCAATATGATTTTATTTTTTATAGAAACCTATCATTTATCCATCTCATACACAAAACTAAAACACAATGAATATTTTTTCATTCATATCTATCAGTTATATATTGTTTATGTAAATATTTTTTTATCTTAACGTCCCACTCTTTACTATTTTTGTGAAAATATATTTCTTCTCGTTCAGGAAAAACTAAAAAAAAAATGCACACATTACACCCAACCACATAATATATAGTGTAAACAATAATTAAAAACTTTTGGAGGTATTATAATGAGTGATTTAGCTGCAACAAACTGTGGATGTGGATGTAACAATGAAAGAAGTGGAAACAATAACTGTCTATTCCTATTATTAATCTTATTATTCTGTGGCGGTGGCTGCGGTAATAGCGGTTTCTTTGGTGGAAGTGATAACGGATGTGGATGTGATTCACTTATCTGGATTCTTCTTTTATCTTGCTTCTGCGGTAATGGCAATTTCTTTGGCGGATGCAATGACGGATGTGGATGTAACAACAGCTGTTGCTAATATTCCTAAACCTGTTCTTAACAATAAAACTCCTCATAGATTTCTATGGGGAGTTTTTCATTATATTTACCTATGCTTCATCTATGATGTATCTATGCTATTACATCTTGCATAGTAAATCTTCCATTTTTTTTATCTATTAAAAATTTAGCCGCTGCTACTGCACCCTTTGCAAATACAGCTTTAGAATATGCATGGTGATTTAACTCTATTATTTCATCTTTTCCTGCAAAGATCACCTCATGGTCTCCAACTATTGTTCCACCTCGCACTGCACTAATACCAATTTCTTTTTTATTTCTTATTTCTCTTTTTTGACTTCTATCATATACATATTCATAGCTATTACCTAAGGATTTATTGATAGCATTTGCCAGTAAAATAGCTGTTCCACTTGGCGCATCTATTTTTTGATTATGATGACGCTCTACTAATTCAATATCAAAACCTTCTTCTGCCAATATTGGTGCTACAAATTGTAACGCCTTTACTAATGTATTAATGCCTAATGACATATTATAAGATTGTACAATTGGTATCTGTTTTGATGCTTCTTCTACATGAGCAAGCTGGGTATCAGACAAACCTGTGGTACAAAGAACAAGTGGAATATTTTTTTCTACACAAGCATCAATTACTCTATCTGTAATTCCTGAAAATGTAAAATCAATAACAACATCTGCCTCTTTCTCACACTCTAAAATGGATTGATATACTGGAAAGTTATAGTATCCTTTATCTTCTACATCTATTCCTGCCACAATCTCTACTTGATGATCCATTTGAATCACTTCATTTAGTGCAAGTCCCATTTTCCCATTACAACCATTTATTATTACTCCAATCATTTGTGCCTCCATTACTCTTTTACACTTTAATACAAGTATCCCCTAAAAATATGGGGAAACTTGTACTTTTTACTTTTCCATTTGATATTTTATATTAATTTTCTTTTTTCTAGCTCTACTTTTAATCTTTCATAGTTACTTTCTTCCATCTCACACAATGGAGAACGTAACCCTCCTGCATTCCATCCCATAAGTCTTACTGCTGTTTTCACAGGAATGGGATTTACTTCACAAAAGAGTGCATCTACTAATGAGATACTTTCTAATTGCAATCTTCTACTTTCTTCAATGTTACCTTCTAAATATGTCATAACAATATCATGAGCTAACTTTGGTTGGATATTAGATAATACAGAAATAACTCCTATACCACCTAATGCTAATAATGGTACAATCTGATCGTCATTTCCTGAATAAATATCAATACAACCATTTGCTAAGCTGGCAAGCTGTGCTACTTGAGAAATATTTCCACTTGCTTCTTTAATAGCAACAATATTTTCTACTGTTTGCGCTAAATGTACTGCTGTTTGTGGCGTAATATTGCATCCAGTTCTAGAAGGTACATTATACATGATAATTGGAATTGTAACGCTATTTGCCACCTTTGTATAGTATTCTATTAGCCCTTTTTGTGTTGCCTTATTATAATAAGGAGTTACTACTAAAAGTGCATCTGCACCTGCTTCTTGTGCATGAGTAGATAGACGAATTGCTTCTTCTGTAGAATTAGAACCTGTTCCTGCTATAACTGGAACTCTTTTATTTGTTTTTTCGATTGCAAAGCGAATACACTCATCATGTTCCTCATGGGATAATGTAGAAGATTCTCCTGTGGTTCCACAAATAATAATTGCATCTGTACCCTGTTCGATTTGATAATCAATCATTCTCCCAAGCTCATCATAGTTAACTTTGTTGTCCTCTGTAAAAGGTGTTATAATTGCAACACCAGCGCCCTTAAAAATTGCCATCACTATATCCTCCTTAATTTTATAATGCTTATCTAAAGTCAGTATTTTTCTTATCTTATACTTTATTTTAGATATCATTATTTTATGAAATGAATAGGTTAATGTTACGGTAGTATGTAAAACTGTCGCTTTAGTTAATAAGATGACTAATTACTAACGACAAATGGCAAATGGCAAATGACAAATGGCGAATAACTAAAAAGTGTTCCTAAAAATTGTAATTCCCTATAAAAAATAATAAGGCTGACACGAGGTCAGCCTTTTATAGATTGCATATTTCATTACAGTCTTTTATGTAGCACCCCATCAATTTGATGACAGTTATACAGCTATTTGCTGCATCCCCAAGAAATTATATATAGGACATAATTTCTTTCGGCGTTCTCACCTTTCTACTAACTTCTTCTGTGCCTATCACATCCATTAGCATACTAATCAATCACGCGACCTCTACGTTCTATTAACTTATATATGAGTATACACTAATCCTATGTATGTGTCAATATTTTCTATTCTTCTTGAACAACTTCTAATTTACTAACAGAAACCTCATATGCAATTCTTTTTTCACAATTTTCTTCTGTTATTTTTTTTGTATATTCTCTACTTTGCACTCTTCCCCAAATTCTAATTCTACTTCCAATTTCAAAGGATGAAGAATATCTAGCATTTCTTCCCCATGCAATGCATGGTATGTAATCTGACTTTCCATATGGACGATTTACTGCAACTAATAAGTCTGCAATTTCTCTTCCTAATGGTGTTTTTCTGTAAATTGGATTTTTACATACAAATCCATCTAAAAAGATTTGATTTGTTTTTGTATAATCATGAAATGATTCAATAAAAGCAAATTCACGAACAAATACAGAAAGAATCAAACGATTTTTTGTTCCTTCATGGCGATTATAAGAGCGAAACTGACCTAATGCTTCTATTGTTTGCCCCCTAAAATCCTGCGTTACATCAATCAGTCTCTCTGAAATCATAAGTGGAATAATGTCTGCTTGATCGCTTAAACGATTAACTGCTACTTCTAACAGATAAAAACCTTCTCCAAATACTTCATGACTAAATTCAAACTGTGATACCACCTCTCCAATTACACTTACCTTGTTGTTTTCAATTACTTTTTCTGACATAGTATTTCTCCTTCCAATGTACCCCTTTTATCGTTAATTCCTGCGTCTTACGCATAATTACTATATGACTAACATACCATGAATATAATTTTTTTCTACCTTTACTTATCGCAAATTTCTCTACATTAACAATTTTTCGCTTTTATTTTTGTCGAATTATAAATAATAATAAAAAAATAAGGAAAAATCATCCCTATTAGAACAATTTCACCTTATTTTTTCACCTATTTGTCGATAGATTTTTAGTTAAATATTATATCTATCTTCCCAGTTGCTTTCGTTATTTTCTTGATTTTGTTGCTCATGATTATAACGGTAAGATAAAAATGTATTAAAATCGGTATTAAATACTTTCTCTATTTCTTTGTCGTATCCAACTACTATATGAGGTTGATTACGAGAGTAATTTTGTAAAATAATATCTGCACACGTACTACTTACTGGGATTGCTGTACATCTCTTATTTTTGTTATAAGTACGGACCTCACTTGCACTATACTTACCTGTTCTTTGATAATAATATGCCCAAACAATGGATTTGTTATCTATTAATCGAATATAATGTCCTTGTACATAAAATGTCCAACGGTTTCCTACATACACATCATTTCCTACATTTTGAGCACTCTTAAAATCAGACTCTAATTGTGATAGTGAAATATGTGGATTTTCTTGTAAATATTTTTTCACTTCTTTATCAAAATTTCCTTTTTTACTATTTATAACTACATAAATAGCATAGCCAATTGCAATTACTGCACCACCAGTCATAAACCAAATAGCCATTGTAGAAAATCCATTTACTTTATCATATTCAATATAATAAAGTTCTGTTGACTCCTCAAATCCATCTTCAAAAATTTCATAATAAGTTTCTTCAAAATATCCTTCTGTACTAGATGCCATTCTCTTTAATGTACCTGTTACTGTTACACTATCTTCTAAATCTTCAATTCTTCAATTTTTCCATCAATCCAGTCCCAAGTATCATCAATTCTATTACTCATTGGTGTTTGAAATCTTACCGGTATTTGTACACCAAAAATCTTTCCATCATCAATATTATACACCATGTAATAAATATGAGATGTAGTTGACTTATTTGTTTTAGAACTTGTTTGTGTCTTTCTTGCAAAAGAATCTAAAACATATTTTACATCAAAAGTAACATATTTTCCTTCTAAACTAGCATAGTCTGTCTTATCCTGAATTTTTTCAGGCCCCATAATCAGACTAACAACACCAAGCTTTGAAACTGCCAATAAAACAATTGCTATCACTATTGCAATGATAATATGTGATACTGTATTTTTCTTGCAACGTTTCTTTAGTATTTCTAACATAACTTTTTCTCCTTTAGTAATTATTTTCACTCCTACTTTCTTTGAGCTCTTTTTCTCATAGTTGGATCTAATATTTTCTTACGAATTCTTAAATTCTTTGGAGTTACTTCTAATAATTCATCTGTTTCAATAAATTCTAATGATTCTTCTAAACTTAGAATTCTAGGTGTAGTTAATTTTAATGCATCATCAGAGCCAGATGCTCTTGTATTTGTTAGCTGTTTACGCTTACAAACATTTACTTCCACATCTTCCATTTTTCCATTTTGTCCAATAACCATACCTGCATATACTTTTTCTCCTGGTCCGATCAACAATGTACCTCTTTCTTGAGCATTGTATAGACCATAAGTAATAGACTCCCCTGTTTCAAATGCAATCAAAGAACCTTGCTTTCTATATGCAATGTCTCCTTTATATAAATCATAACCTTCAAAGGAAGTATTCATAATACCATTTCCCTTTGTATCAGTCATGAATTCTCCACGATAACCAATTAAACCTCTTGATGGAATTAAAAATTCTAAACGTGTATAACCACCTTGAGCACTTCCCATTCCTTGAAGTTCCCCTTTACGGCTGCTTAACTTTTGTATTACGCTACCAGAAAATTCTTCTGGGACATCAATAAAGACAGTTTCCATTGGTTCTAGTAATTGATTTCTATCATTATACTTTGTTAAAACCTCTGCTTTACTTACTGCAAATTCATACCCCTCACGTCTCATGTTTTCAATTAGAACAGATAAATGAAGCTCTCCTCTACCAGAAACCTTAAAACAATCTGCATTTTCACTTTCTTCTACACGTAATGATACATCTGTATTTAATTCTCTAAATAAACGATCTCTTAGATGTCTTGATGTTACAAACTTTCCTTCTTGTCCTGCAAATGGACTATCATTTACTAAAAATTGCATTGCAATCGTTGGCTCTGATATCTTTTGGAAAGGAATTGGCTGTGGATTTTCAGTAGAACAAATAGTATCTCCAATGTGGATATCTGAAATTCCTGAAATTGCTACAATTGCTCCAACCGTTGCCTCTGTTACTTCTACTCGATTCAATCCATCAAATTCATATAGCTTACTAATCTTTACTCTCTTTTTCTTATCTGGTTCATGGTGGTTTACTAAAATACAATCTTGATTTACTTTTAGCTTTCCATTGTCAATCTTTCCTACTCCAATTCTTCCTACATATTCATTATAGTCAATTGTACTAATTAATACTTGAGTTGGAGCTTCCATATCTCCCTCTGGAGCTGGAATATGATTAATAATTGTTTCAAATAAAGGTACCATATTGACTTTTTCATCTTCTAAGTTGTTCATAGCAAAACCACTTTTTGCAGATGCAAATACAAATGGACAATCTAGTTGTTCATCATTTGCTTCTAAATCCATTAATAATTCTAATACTTCTTCAATTACTTCTTCTGGTCTTGCCTCTGGTCTATCAATTTTGTTAATACAAACAATCACAGATAAATCAAGCTCCAATGCCTTTCTAAGTACAAACTTTGTCTGTGGCATTGGTCCTTCAAATGCATCAACAACAAGAACTACTCCATCTACCATCTTAAGTACACGTTCTACTTCTCCACCAAAATCTGCATGTCCAGGTGTATCTATAATATTAATTTTTACATCATTATAATATACTGCAGTATTTTTTGATAAAATGGTAATTCCACGTTCTCTTTCAATATCGTTAGAATCCATAACTCTTTCTTGTACTTCTTGATTTGCACGAAATACTCCGCTTTGTTTTAATAGCTCATCTACCAATGTGGTTTTTCCATGGTCAACATGGGCAATGATTGCTATATTTCTTACATCTTCTCTTTTCATATTCTTTGTAAATTCCTTTTCTAAATCTATTTAGACTTTTTATATATTTTTGTCTATTTTTTTAACGATTTTTTTATTTTTCATTAACATTTTTATTTTATCATATTTTTTTCATATTGCAAGAAATAATTGTATTTGAAAGAGAAGCTCCTCACCTTATAGTTAGGCGAGAAGCTTCTCTTTATACATAACTTATATTATTCTTTTCCAACTTCTACTAAAGAACGAACCATTCCAGCTAATCCTTGAATTTCTGATGGAATAATAATTTTTGTTGCTTTTCCATCTGCTGCCTTTGCAAATGCTTCTAAACTTTTTAATTGAATAACAGAATCATCTGCTCCAGCCTCTTTAATAAAACGAATACCATCTGCATTGGCTTGTTGTACTTTTAAAATTGCCTCTGCTTGACCTTCTGCTTCTCGAATCATAGCTTCTTTTTTCGCTTCTGCACGAAGAATTGCTGCTTGCTTTTCTGCTTCTGCATCTAGAATTGCAGATGCCTTTTTACCTTCTGCTACAAGAATTGTTGACTTCTTTTCTCCTTCTGCAATAAGAATTGCTTCACGTCTTTCACGTTCTGCTTTCATTTGCTTTTCCATCGCATCTTGAATTGCAGCAGGCGGAATAATATTTTTTAATTCCACACGATTTACTTTAATTCCCCATGGATCCGTGGCTATATCTAAAGTGGCACGCATGTTTGTGTTAATCGTCTCTCTTGATGTCAGCGTCTGATCCAATTCTAAATCACCAATAATATTACGAAGAGTTGTAGCGGTCAAATTTTCAATAGCCATAATCGGATTTTCAACACCATACGCAAATA
>CALWGN010000030.1 GCA_944380055.1 uncultured Lachnospiraceae bacterium | reverse complement strand
GGAAAGCTAGAATATAAGAAAGTACCTGCAAGATTAAAAGAACGAGTAAAAGAAATTCTTGTAGAATTAGGACATGCAGAATTAGTAGTAGAGTAGGAGAAAGATATATGGAAATACGAGCAAGACCTTAACGGTCTTATTTTTATGACAAAAAGTAAGAAATGGAGATTTGAAATGTTAGAAATAGTAACAAATTATTGGTTAGAATTTGCCCTAACCGTAGTAGCAAGTGGATTAACATTGGCGTATAAAAAACTTGCTATAAAAATAAAAGAACAAGAAAATGTAAAAGATGGCTTACTTGCAATACTACACGATAGATTATTTCAAGCAGGTCGTTATTTCATGGAGCAAGGGCATATAAGCCTTACAGAACTAAAAAATATAGAATATTTATATACAAGTTATCATGCGTTAGGTGGTAATGGAACTGGAACAGAAATCTATAATCGAATTAAGGCTTTGCCAATAAAGGAGGATTAAAGAATGGAATATTTATTAAGTAATGTAGCTTTATTATTAACAGTTATAGGTGTATTAGCATTTACTGTATCGGTTATAACAGAAGTAACCAAAAGTGTTAGTTTTTTAAATAAAATTCCTACGGATATACAAGTGTTAGTAACATCTATTTTATTATCTGTATTAAGTGTATTGATTTATGTAGATTTAAGTAAAACAAAAATTATTTGGTATTACGTTATAGGAGCTGTTGTACTTGGTTTTTTCGTGGCATTTGTTTCTATGTACGGCTGGGAAAAACTAACTACAATATATAACAGATTTAAGAAGTAGGCATCTAGTAAATACTAGGTGCTTTTTTAATACAAAATAAGAAATGAGGTAAAAATTATGAGAACAGGATTAGAAGTATCACAAAGAGCATTAGAAATGTTTAATGAAAGAGAAAAATATGCATATCTATACGGAGCAAAAGGGGAGTTAGGAACAGAAGAATTTATTCGATATATGTTTAAACAGTATCCAGCTTATTTTTCTAAATACTCAGCAGAACAGTTAGAACAGATAGTAGAGTATTCAAAAGGAAAAATCTTATATGATTGCAGTGGATTTGTTTGTCATTGTGCAGGAATCGGCACATCTTACAGTGGGAAATTAATGGCAGAGTGTACAAAGCAAACTACAGACGTAAAAGAGGCACAAGCCGGATGGCTTGCATGGAAACAAGGTCATGTTGGCATCGACCGAGGAGATGGCACTTTCTTACATATGTATAAGGAACTAGAAACAATCGTAGCAGATAGATTTTCTAATTACGATTGGCAAAAGCAAGGAAGATTAAAGGGTGTAGATTATTCTTACGAAGATGAACAAGAAGTTAATAAAGTAATCACACACACAGTACAAAAAGGCGAAACCTTATGGAAAATCGCAACTAAATACTATGGAAAGGGTAACTTATACACTAAGATTGTAGATATTAATAAATTAAAAGATACTACAATTAACGTAGGACAAGTGTTAGTTATTTCAAAGTAATATTAAAGGGTAGCAGGCTTATAGCTTGTTACCCTCTTTTTTTTATTTAATTTAAAAAAAGCAGTTGACAAAATACCCAATAGGGTATATAATGAACATATGAAAGGAGAAATGGTTACATATGGGAAAGAAAAAGAAACAAAAGAAAAAGTCTATCAAATGGCAGGAATTAGCAATCAGTGCCTTGATAGACTTAGTAATAGGAATAATACTAATCATAATAGATAAATTATTAGGTTAGTATTAGGGGAGCAATGCTCCCCACCTAAAATATAACACAAATCCCATAACCAAGTAAAGAGTATGTTATTTAAGTTAGGTATTTTTTTTATAGCAATAGGAATAATAAAGTTATGTGTAGCTATATACAAGAAAGAGAGAAGATAGTATGAGCATAGGAGAAAAGTTGAAGCTGGCTAGAAAGAAAGCTAATTTAACACAAGGCGAACTAGCAGAAAAGTTACAAGTATATCAAAAGGATATAAGTCGATGGGAAAGAGGGGAAAGAACACCATCTTTAGAAATGTTTGCTAAAATTTGCAGGATACTTAATGTATCAGCAGATGAAATATTAGATATAGAGAAGTCAGAAGAATAAAAATGCATTTCGTTACTAAGTTTTCTTTCAGTAAAAGACACACCTTTTTATAAAAGTATAGGGCGTGTCTTTTTTAATATATTTTATATTACTTTGTCCACGTTGTCCACCATTTGTCCACAAACGGAGAAATTATAATAAATTATTATAAGATACAATAGTTTATCTAAAAACAAATATAATGTTAGGAAAGCTAGTAAAATAAAGCATTTTAAACAATAATAAATTTTTATAAAACAAAATAAGTACCCACTATTATAATTGGGTAACAACCCAATGGTTGGAGCTACTGTAGCTGTAGCTGTTTCATTAGAAGAAGCTGCTAACGAAGGTAAGTTCTAGGTTTTTAAACATACCAAGAAAAAATAGAACTTTGAAATAAGGTTTTAAAAATGTTTTGCCCACGTTGTCCACGAAATTTTATTTGTGGACAACGTGGGCAATTAAAAAATAGAGATTAAAATTGTATTCGTTATTTTCATTCCCTCGTCATCTATATTCAATTTTTTTTTCGCTTACATAAAATATGGTAAAATTCTCATGGTAAAAATCCATCATTAAGAAGAATGTTCAAAATAAAATCAAACTCCTATTAAAAATAAAAGAAAGAGAAATAAAACTATAATTTTAGATAGTATTCAAAGATTAATGGAGGATGAAATTTATGATTAATGGTAAAAGAGTTTCTCAAATACTTGAATATAGAAAATGGACTGTAGAGAGAAATCTTGATGCGCCAAGTGAATGGTGGGAAGAACTACCTATTATATTTGCTAAGAACATAGAAGAAACAATTAGATACTTTGATAATCTTAAAGAAGATATTGAAATACTTTCAGAGATATTTGAGTATATAGCAGAAACATCTCAAAGCAAAGAATTTATTAAATTTATAGAAAATCTTCAAAGAAAATACATAGAGATTGATATGAAAAAGGAAATCCAATGGGCTAAAAATGCTATAAAAGACTAAATAGGGATGAATATTCATATTAGTGTGGAGAATCTAACTGGCAAATTTAAAATACATTTTCAAAAAAGGCACGAATCTTGTTTCATATTAGAGAGGTGATTAGATGTTTAACTTAGTCGAAGCGTTAAGGGAGATTATGAAAAATCATGAGCTTAATAATAAAATTGATTTAAAAGTAATAACGCTTGATGGGAAAGTAATTACTGGACCATATGGTGGCTTTACTCAAGTTTTAGATAACGAGCCAGAGATAGCAAGCATTTGTATTGAAAAAATAGGCTATGGAATAGAAATATATGAAAATGAAATAAAGTCAATTGGAATAATAGAAGGCACTTACTAAAATAGTAGGCGCTTTTATTATGCAAAAAAAGCAACAGAAAGGTTTACCAAGATATTAGTACAGTCACATTTTCGACTTATTCTATTTCGTAAGTTATAAGGCTAGTAACAGAAAAACTGAAGGGGGAAATAGTAACAGAGAGAGGATGGTAGATGGACTAGAGGTAAGAAATAGTGAAGTAGAAGCAGACGTATTGAAACAAAAAGAACTAAATGATACAATTAAGAAAACAAGGGAATTGAAGTTGGAAGCAAGAGAAACATATATTAGGGTATAACAATTATATTTAGAATATAAGGTATTTGACCATATTGATATCATAAGCTTAAGAATTTATCAATAAATATGTTGGTACTGGGCGAATAAAGACTAACTTAAAAGGAAAATAGACGTCAACTAATAAATTCAAAATACATTACTCAAAGAAAGGTACACATATTGTGCCAACACTAAAGGAGGAATAAAATGGAATTATGGGAATGTGTAGGTAAAAATATAAAAGTTACTTGTATTGACGATCAGGTAATCAAAGGAAAGTGTAACGGATATACACAAGCTTTAGATAATGAGCCAGAGATAGCAAGCATTTCAATAGCAAGGGTGGGATATAGTATTGAAATATATGAAAATGAAATAAAGTCAATAGAAGTTTACCCAACGATAAAAATTATTCTTAAAAGTGAATTAGTAGATTTTCTTTTGGATTTATTAGAAAATGAAAAGGAACAATATATAGAAATTGTAGATGATACCGCCATTGATTTGAACAATATAAAAAATATTATAATAAGAAGTAAACAAGAAAAAGATGGAAATATATATTTTGAAATAGATAGTATTAATAAGACAAGACTATTACAATACGTGATGGATAAACAATTAGCGATAAGATTTGTGAATCAAGATTACTTAAATGAAGATGGTAGAAAGCTTCAATTCATATATGATGAAATATACCACCAAACAAATTGAGTAGTTATTAAAAAAATAAGTGTTTTTAATTAAAATATTTGACTTTGTTTTATACATAAGAATTTGTTATACAAATAACTATACATAAAATTAAAGGAGAAAAAATTAAAGTCATTATGTATAATAATTGTATATAAGATATTATAGGAAAACTAAGGACTGGGAGGAAATTTATATGAAATATGAAAAACTAGGAAATTCAGATTTAACAGTTTCCAAAATTTGCATGGGTTGTATGGGATTTGGTGATGCAACACGAGGGCAACATTCTTGGACATTAGATGAAATACACTCTTATGAAATCATAAAAAGAGGATTAGAGCTAGGCATTAATTTTTTTGATACAGCTATTGCATATCAAGGTGGTACGAGTGAAGAATACTTAGGGCATGCATTAAAAAAACTAGTAAAGAGAGAAGATGTAGTAATTGCCACAAAATTTTTACCACGAACAGATATGGAGATAGAACAAAAGATTAGTGGACAAAAGCATATTGAAACAATGATAGATCAAAGTCTTAAAAATTTACAAATGGATTACATTGATTTATATATTTACCATATGTGGGATTATAAAACTCCATTATATGACATACTAGAAGGGTTAAATAATGTAGTAAAAAAGGGAAAAGCTCGATATATAGGAATTTCTAATTGCTTTGCATGGCAACTTGCAAAGGCACAAAGTCTTTGTGAAAAAGAAGGGTTTGCAACATTTGTTTCTGTACAAGGACACTACAATCTATTGTTTCGAGAAGAAGAAAGAGAGATGATTCCATATTGTAAGGAGGAGCAAATTGGGTTAACTCCATATAGTGCTTTGGCAGGAGGACGATTATCTAAGAAACTAGGAGAAGATTCCAAGCGATTAAGAGAAGATACATATGCGAAATTTAAATACGATGCAACAGAAATTCAAGATCGTGAGATTATTAAGCGAGTACAAGAGTTAGCAGAGAAAAAAGGCGTTAGTATGACAGAAATTGCATTGGCATGGCTTTTTACAAAGGTAACCTCTCCAATTGTAGGAGCTACCAAACCACATCACATAGAAGGCGCTGTAAATGCAATTAACATTACATTAACAAAAGAAGAAATCACATATTTAGAAGAATTATATGTTCCACATAAATTAGTAGGAGTTATGGCACAAAATCATTAAAGAGAAAGAAAAAGTATTAAAAACCGACCTCCAATGCTAGATAAAATCTGTTCATTAAAGATCGGTTTG
>CALWGN010000029.1 GCA_944380055.1 uncultured Lachnospiraceae bacterium | reverse complement strand
CAACCTTTACCTTGTTCTATGCAGTAGGTATTTGGAATGACTTCTTTAGTTCATTCTTATATATGGATGATTCAGATAAGTGGACCATTCAAGTTGTATTAAGACAGATTACATTAATGTCTTCTGTCAATATGGATAGTGTAGTAGAAGACATTATTGAAGTACCAAAAAAAGCAGTAAAACTAGCAGTAATAACAGTAACGACAGTACCTATTATGTGTATTTACCCATTTTTACAAAAGCATTTTGCAAAAGGAATGATGGTAGGTTCTGTAAAGGGTTGATTTAAATTTATATATCAGTATTATGAAGAAAAGCAGAGACAGGCAAGAAAACAAAAAGGTTTTCTTGCCTGTTTGTTGTGTGTAAGCGAGTTGGCAAAAGTACTTGCAAATCCTTTAAGAATTGAGGATTTAGGGATTTTGAGGCGGACTTGTCTAATTTGTTCTATTTCAAGAATAAAATGGAAATTATAGGAAATAATATAGAAAATACATAAGAAAAATAAGTATAGTGCAAATATGCTTTTATCAATAAGAACTGAATAAATGGAGGATTAGTATGAAAAGCAAAATGGTATATGGTGTAATTATATTGTGGATAATGGCGTTAGGGAAATATGTGTTATATGATCAAAACAACATAGGAGAGTCTTTAGCAGTTACAACGATTAGCAGTGAAACTAGCAAAAGTTGTATTGTAGAATTGTCTGGTCAATACACAGAATATATTGAACAAGAATATGTAGAGACACTATTATTTTCAATTGCAAAACAATTACAAATTAATACAGGGGTTATTAATAGTGAACAGAAAGAAAATGGATATGAGGTTGTGCTAGAAAAAGATGGAGTAAATGGATATACAACAATAAAATTTTTATCTATTGTAGGAGAGGGAAAAGAAGCAAAAAATTATATAGTAATAACCATTGATTTAAAAAACAATATAGAATATGGAATAACATATCAAAACTTGTTAGAGAAAATAGGACAGGACTTTCATATTACAGGTATTCCAACTCAGCAACTACAAATACAGTACGACAAAATATTATCTTTAGAAGAGAAAAATAGTATTATAAAAGAAATTTGTGAGAAATATTATATTAAAGAGCAAGAAGGTGTTCGAGGTAGTGATTTTTATACTATTTATGGATATACCCCAAATATTTCTTATCGAGTGAAAACAAATGAAATGTATATGAATGTAAATATTGCTTTTAATCGCAATGGAGATAAAACAAATATGCTGATAGGTATTCCTGTAATAAAAAATGATTATTAAGTGTGGTACACAAAGAAAAAGGTTGCATAGTATATTCGTATAAGAAATAAAAAATATTTTTTATAAGAAATTATAAACAAAGCCTATTTCTTATAAGGATAGAAGGAGAATAAATATGTGGACACCTTACAATAAAAATATAGTATATAACCCAAATAGTTGGAATGGAAATAACGGATGGATACGAAAAATGGCAGTAGAAAATCCAAATAAATATTGGTGGAATAGAGGAATAGAACAAGCCAATGTACCGATGATGGGAATGCCAAACCAACAATTTCCATATGATTTGAACGAATATGATGAAAATGAAGAGCTAGAATACTGGAGAAGTATGTATCCTAGAAAAATGCAACGAGTACAAGAGTATGTTAGTGGTGAATGTGATAAAATTGATTATAGTGGAAGTGTGCTGTACGATGAAGTTCCTGATTGGATATATTTACGAAGAATAGGAGATAATATATTTGAGATGATAATGGAAGATGAAGATTTTCAAGAAGAAAATGATGATAGACAAAGGCAAATGATGGATGAAGATATGATGGAGCAGCAAGTGATAGGAGGTCATAACTGTACTGGAAGAAATTGTAGAAATCCATGGCTTCGTGACATTATAGATGTGTTGTTATTTAATGAAATCCATCGAAGAAGATGCAATCATAGAAATTGTAGAAGAAGATTTTACTAAAATAAAAAGGTTTGTTTCAATGGTGGGAAAACCAGTGTTTTCATATAAATATGAGGAAATTTTAATAATTTTTTTGTTGAGGTTTTATACAATACCGATTACAATAAAAGAGAAGATAAATAAGTAAAGAGACGAGTGTATCATATATTTGCTTAATGAAAAGAAAATTATGTGGCTGTTACGCTTTAGTTGTAACAGCCTGTTGTGTTGTTATAGAAGAAACGAGGTTTTATAATGAGAAGGCGAAAAAGAAACAAATGGATTGTTATTAGTGTTATTATGTTATGTATCATCGTAATTTGCACTGGTGTATTTGTTATATATAAAAAAAGCATAGAGAAAAAAAAGGAAGAAAAAAAGGTAGTTTTTCAATTAAATACATTACCAGATGTAACATTTACATATGAAACGTATCCATTGAATAACTTAAAAGGTTATATTGAAACAGGTAATGTATCAAGGAATAATGTTACAATGAGAGAATCTATTACTCCAGTAGATGCAAGTAGACAACTGAATGGTTGGATTAATAAAAAGGCATATGAAATTAATAGTATTACATACCAAATAAGAAGTTTAGATGGAGAAAAATTAATTGAAGATGGAACGGTTTCCATAGAAAAAAAGGACAATGAAACATTGTATTGGAGTATTTCATTATCTAATTTAATTGAGGAAGAAACAGAATATTTATTAGAATTAGTTGCTACGACAAATGGTGGAGTTGAAATTCATTATTATACTAGATTATATTATGAAACAAAAGGAAATGTACTAGCTCTTTTAAATCATGCCCAAGATTTTTCAAATGCAACAATACAAAAGGATAGTGCCAATGACTTGATTATTAGTGCTTTAAAACCAAATGGCAATATGTCTACCACTGATTTAAGTTATGTAAATTTATCTTCTAAGCTTGATATGATTACTTGGAAGGATGTTGCACCAACGGTAATAGGAGAGAAGAATATAGAGATAACAGAATTAAATAGTACCCAAATGACTATTCGGTTGAGTTATAATGTAGAGGGTACAAACGATTATACAGGAATATATGGTGTAGAAGAAAATCTTTGTATTCGATTTAGAAATAATACAATGTATGTACTAAATTATGAAAGAAACTGTCAGGAGACTATTGACTTATCCGCTAGTAATATTGATAACACTAACATTAACTTAGGTATTGGAAATAATGATGTACAAGTTATTTTTGATACAAAAAAGGCTTTCTATGGTATAGAGATAGAAGGAAAGATTTGGTATTATAATACAGCAGAGCAGAAGTTTTATAAGCTACTGGACTTAGGAGAAGATAATGAAATTAAGCTTGTTCAGATAAAAGACAATGGAGATATGGATTTTATAGTAGAAGGGTACATGAATACAGGAAAATATGAAGGAACAGTAGGTGTTAGTGTATTTCGATATCAGAACGAAACGAAAGAGTTAACACAACTGTTTTATATACCTGTGGGCTATTCTGAAAATTTTGCTAAATTTGCTGTAGGAGATTGTGTCCATATTAATGAAAACGATATTTGTTATATTATAATTGATGGAAATTTATTAGAAATTAATTTATCTACCAAGGAATATAACATAATCGCTAATAAAGAGTCTTATTCCGATTATAAAATAAGCAGTGAACAAATGTTAGTTGCATGGGAAGATGGGGATAGTAGTTTATATCCAACGAAGGTTACTATTTTGGATATGAGAACTGGAGATGAAAAAGAAATTAAAGTAAATAATGGTGAATTTATACACTTTCAAGGATTCATTGCCACAGAAAATGATAAAAAAATTGATTATGATGTAGTGTATTCTATAGGAAATAGAAATGATACCCCTATTGTTACTGGTAGTAAACAGATAATTCCTTGGTTTGCATTAGAAATTGCTAATTCTAATTTGGAAGTGGAAACCCACTATGAAATAAATAATATATATATAAAAGAAGTTCAAGTAGGTGAAGGAAAGGTTCAATTAGAGAGAGTAGAAAAGCAGTCAGGTAGTTATGGGGATATTTCGTCTGATCTATTGCTAGCAAATCAAAGAGTTGAAAGTAGTGA
Organism: uncultured Lachnospiraceae bacterium; assembly: GCA_944380055.1. GTDB lineage: Bacteria > Bacillota > Clostridia > Lachnospirales > Lachnospiraceae > Fimimorpha. The sequence goes on along the minus strand of CALWGN010000029.1, from coordinate 1,718 downwards.
TACAATTACTGTACAAAGTAAGGTGACAGAAACAAAAGGAAAGGAATATTACATTAACTTAGGAGTAAAAATTCCGTCAGAGAGTACATTTGATGTACACAATACAAATGGTAATATAATAGAATCAGAACAACTGATACAAGTTCCTACAGAAAATGATTTTCTAAATAAAAATGAGTTTTATTTTGTATTTGGAAGAGGAGAATTGTTGCAAGTAACGAAACAGTTATCAACTGCTATTGAAGTGGCATACGATACAATGGGTGTTGTCATTGATGAGAATTACAATTATTTATTTAAGCGAGATGCCAGAGATTTAGTAAAAGAGATAAAAATAGAACAACAGCAGCCAGTGTTAGCAGAGCAATCTTTATCAAGGTGTTTAACAATTATATTAAATGCCATGGGTGAGAATACAGACAATATACAAAGTAAAATAGAAGAAGGAATGAGTGCTTATGATATATTAAAAGAAAGTGATTCCTATCATATTCTAGATTTAAGTAGTGCTACATTAGATCATCTTTATTACTATATTAATCTTGATTCTTATATTCTAGTAGTAACAAAGGATGGAAGAGGAGTATTAATTACTGGATATGATTCTACGGATACAATTACTATATATGAACCAGAAAGTGGCATGACAAGGAAAATAACAACAAAAGAAGCAGAGGAGTTATTTAAAGAGCAAGGAAGCTATTTTCTATCTTATATTAAAACAAAAAAGACATCGTAAGATGTCTTTTTTTGTTTATTAAACTAACAATAGTAATTATTTTTTTTTGTTTATTAAACTAACAATAGTAATTATTTTTGTTTGTTTTTAAACTCATTTAATACTCTATTAATACGATCTGTTGGAATTAATAAATCGTGTAAAGAAGAGTTGTGATTTAAGTTATCAATTAATAAAGCGATATACTTACTTAAATCAACGCTTACATAATAAGGTCTTTCTAAAAGACTGTTTGTTTGATATACAAGGTTTGTAGTAAGAACGTAATCAATGATACCTTCTTCATAAGCAGCGTCAAACTTTGCTAAACCATTTGTAAATAAACCAAATGTAGCAGCGATAAATACTTTACCAGCTTTTCTTCTCTTTAATTCTCTTGCAACGTCCATCATACTATCACCAGAAGAAATCATATCGTCGACAATAAGAACGTCTTTTCCTTCAACATCGCTTCCTAAGAATTCATGAGCAACAATAGGGTTTTTTCCATCTACGATACGAGTATAGTCACGTCTCTTATAGAACATACCCATATCTAAGCCTAAGTAGTTTGCAAAGCTAATTGCACGATTCATGCCACCTTCATCTGGGCTAATAACCATCATATGATCGCTATCAAGCTTTAAGTTAGGCTCTGTTTTAAGAATAGCTTTAATAAATTGATACGTACAAGAAACATTTTCAAATCCATGAGCTGGAATAGCATTTTGTACACGAGGGTCGTGAGCATCAAATGTAATAATATTAGATACTCCCATATTTACTAGTTCTTGAAGTCCCATAGCACAATCAAGAGATTCACGATTGTTACGCTTATGTTGTCTGCTTTCATATAAGAAAGGCATAATAACATTAATACGGCGAGCTTTTCCACCAACAGCAGCGATAATACGCTTTAAGTCTTGGAAATGATCGTCTGGAGACATATGATTAACATGTCCACATAAAGAATAAGTTAAACTATAATTACATACATCTG
>CALWGN010000028.1 GCA_944380055.1 uncultured Lachnospiraceae bacterium | reverse complement strand
AGTAACCCCTCATCTACTGCATCTAAGATAGCCCCTTTTAGTTGGTGATGAAAATCCATCACTGTTTGTTTTTCGTGGGTTTCTGCGTATTTATTAAGGATTTTTTGGTACTCTATTCTGTTTAAATTTTCCAGCTTTAAATCTCCTACTATAAGTTCTAAGTTTCTTATCGTACAGTTGTACTTCTTCAACGTTACCTCTCTTACAGCTCCCTCCTTATACGTAGACACCCAGTTTTTGTAATACTCTATAAATGTCATTATTCTTCTTCCTTTTCCTTGATTACTCTATGTGCAATCAATGCATTCTCAGTCCTGAATGTGTACTTTCCAGCCTTGCCTTTCCTAGTTTCTTCTTGAAAATAATCTAACGCTTCTGTATATTCTTCAAAGACTTTTGTAAATCCTCTGCCATCTTTAAAAATTTCAACAGTATACATTTTTCCGCTTTCCTTTCTCTTAAAAATCTGTTATTCTTACTATGTGTTTTTAATGATTGCACCTATGGGAATTGCCGTTCCCTTTGGTGCTTTTTTAATAATAATGCCTTCCAATACCTCTTTCTGTTTTATATTTTGTTAAATTAATACCTCATGTTCAGGGGAATTGATAAAAGCTTCTAAATCCTTACCCCTAACCTTTTTAGAACCAATAACAAGACAAGGTATATGTCCATTATTAATTAGCTTATACACATCTTGCACGGATATTTTTAAAACCTTAGCCACTTCTTTTACTGTATAAAGTGGCTCATATTCTTTTACTGGCATATAATCACCCCTTTCTTATTTAAATTTATTGTTTGCACCCATATTTCCCCTTATAATCTTAATACAGGCTCTGCCAATCCAAGTATTATAGAAAGGAGGGAAAAGGTATAAAAAATTCTAAACTCAAAAGAATATTATCCAACTTCCAATAATGAGAATGATAAACTTGTTTATCTTTCAAAAAAATAATCTTATATATCCAAAATATGACATTAATAAATATGGCGAAATAACAACATCTATATCCGTTATAGCTTTAATTATTTCAATAATCGCACTAATGAAAAAATAAGACTCCCAAGAGAAAAAGCTAATGGTATTATCCATAAATAAATTGGAATTTTTTCTTCTTTAAAACTTGGAATTGGATTTTCTACTTGATTAACCATTATCTCTAATGAGAGTTTTGCAATCCCTTGCATATGTGTGGGACTACAACATTCCTCTATCTTATAGTCAATAACATGATGTAGTTCTTTATCATCCAGTTTTAATATATAACCATCTTCTTTTTGCTCAACAGAAAGTTGAATTAAATCTTCTTTTTTCATATCCTCATTTCCTTTCCTACGCTACCAACAGCTTATTAATAAAATACTGTTGTCCTTTGCCAGTAACTTTAGTTGTCTTATTTACTGTTGTATGCCCATCTGCGTGTGTTACAACGGTTTCTTTAATTTCAAACAACCCTAAATTCATGGACTTTTGTGTTGGCATATTCCAATCAGAGCCTTTTCGATTGATTAAATAACCATTTTCTCTTAGCCATGTAAAAAATTTATTCTGCCCAATATCCACACCATTTTGTTTAAGAATTTTAGCTAATTCTCCTACTAAGATACTTGTCTTGCTTGTAGCTACTGCATCGGCAAAGATTTCTTTAGGCTTCATTCGGTTCACATCTTCTAAAAGAACTGTATTGTTTTGCTGTAGTTCTTCGATTTTTCGCTCTGCTAGTTTTAAAGCTCTAGCAAAGACTTGTTCGGGTGTGTTCCATGCTTTCTCTAGGTCAATTAGGTACTGTCGACATTTCTTTCCTTGTTCTGTTCTACTCATAAGGCAAATGTGCTTTGCTATGTCCAAGGATAGATTATAGTCTTGCAATTCCCTTATCTGTATTCCGCCATTATTTTCAACCTCCGTACTTATAAGTACGCTGGTATAATCTTCATTTTCCATAAAACCATTGCTATTAATCTTGAACCATTCACTAAAGCGCTTCTTTACTCCTAATGTTTTATGTAATTCTCTAGCAGATACTGTTTGCATCTCGTTTAGAATTTGTGTTGCTAATAAATTATGCATTTGAATGCTCCTTCCGTTTTAAGTTCTCTTTGTCTAATAAAGCAGACATATAAGACATTACCATTACTTTTCCTATTTCATCTAAGGAAGAGAAAAAATCGTTAAATTCTCTCCCTTCATCAAGAACAACTTTAAATCTTGTTCCCTTATTTAAATCAATGTTTTTCAACATATTTTCTTTCTCCTTTCTTTTGATTTTTATGTTGTGAACTTAATATAACATTATATTTTTAAGTTGTCAACATATTTTTTACATTTTTTTATATTTTATTTTTTATTTTTATGTTGACTAACATATTTATATGTGTTAATATAATATATGTAGAAAGGAATGATGTTTTTTTGGAAATTCATGAGCGAATACTAGAGTTTAGAAAATCACTCAAACTTTCAAGAGATGCTTTTGGCGAAAAATTAGGTGTAAGCAGAGATGTAATTGCCAATATTGAATTGAATAGGTTGTCGAGACCAGAACAAAAAGAACCATTATATAAATTAATATGTAAAATATATGGTTTAAATGAAGAATGGCTTCTCTATGGGACTGGTGAACAATTTGCTGATTTAGAAGAGGATATTTACACTAAAGCGACAACTGAAATAGGTGTTGAAGATGATAAAGCAAGAGAAGCTATCATAAAATATTGGAAATTATCTAAAGAAGATAAAGAGCTGTTTTGGAAGTTCACTGAACGTTTCTTGAATTAAAAAAGGAGAGTTAACACTCTCCTTTTTCTCGTTTATAGAAAAAATTAGCACAGGTATAAATTTTTTTAAATACTCCTCATTACTTATTTGTTTAACTACATACATAGTTCTTTCTTTGTAATTTGTGCAATGTAATTCTTCTTTGTGTTTTTTCTTTTGTTCTTCCATATCTGTAAATCCCCTTTACTACTAATTCTTATGTATACTATTTTCCTGCTATAAATGGAATATTTTAGAAAAAAAAAATAAAATGGTAATTTTTACCATGAACACCCGTTCGGATTAGGTGTATCTATAATAACAAACATTTGTTTGTATGTCAACTAAAAAAATAGAAAAACGTAAAATATCCTCTAAAATATATTTATTTGATAAAAACTGCATTGTTGGTGTAAATGTTCATTTTGAAGAAATTCATAAATAAAACCCTTTCATTTTATATAAAATATATTATGTTATAACTTAATAGGTTATGCAAAAAGGAATAGGTATATCAAAAATCTAATTTTGTATATTTTCCAGAAAAATTTTACGTGTTTTTATGTATTTACTATTGACATACGTATTGTTACGTGTTATAATTAATACATACTTAAGAAAGGAGCATTTACATATGCCGATGACTCCACGTGAGATGATTGTTTATCTCAAAAAGAATGGTTTTGAAATTGTTAGTCAAAATGGTTCTCATGTAAAAATGAGAAATCCTATTGCTAAACGTCAAACTATTGTTCCCAATCATTCAAAAGCCATGAAAAAAGGTCTTGAGAATGCTATTTTAAAACAGGCAGGGCTAAAATAAGCCCTTGCCTTCCATATTAGGAGGTTGTACTATGAACAAATTATTTTATCCTGCTATCTTCCACAACGCAGAAGAAGGTGGTTTTTGGGTAAGCTTTCCAGACTTGGAAGAATGTCTAACTGAAGGTGATGATATGACTCAGGCTTATGAAATGGCTGTCAATGCTCTTGGGCTTGCTCTTACTTCACGCTTAGAAGAGAATGAACCAATTCCCTCTCCATCCGAACCAGGCAATATTACTTTAGAAGATGGATTTTTAGTTATTGTAGAATTTGATATGGATGCTTACAGAAGACGGACTAACTCTAAGGCTGTAAAGAAAACTTTAAGTATTCCTCAATGGCTAAATGAAGAGGCAATGGCAAATGGACTTAACTTCTCTCAAATATTACAGGAAGCTCTTATCTCTAAATTACAAATGAAATAGGCATATGAAAAAAGCTATGGAATTTTTCCATAGCTTTCTCTATTTCTAATCTTTTCTACCAACATCTACAAAGTTATTTTATATTTTTTCTAATTCTTTTTCCCAATATTTATTTTCTTCTTGTAACTTCTTATTTTCTTCTTGCAATTCTTTAATTAGCTCATCTCTATCTTTGCAACAAGAATTAGGAGGCTTAATTTTTCGTAATCCTCCAAAATGAGAATTTGGATACATATTATGTAGAGGATCTGCCCATATTACATAAAAAGTATTTCCTACAAAAACGCCATGAATACCACCTTTGGAAGCAGAAATCCGCAACTGGTAACAATCTTTAAGAGCTACGCCATCAGGCAATGGATTTGGAGGTTGTGCATTTTCGTGATTGTGAACACGATATGTCGAAAATTTTCCGCTTAAAAGATCAACTTTCGATATTTTAGAAATACTCTTTAACATATTAAACAACTCGAAAGACCAACTTGGACAGGTGCCATCTAAATTAAAGTACTCCGTCCACTCCAACGATGAAAAAGAAAACACAACATTATCATCTCTATCTGATGATAAAAAAGCTGGTTTTGGAATACCTTTAGCATCATTTACTAATTTAGCCTTTGGAATTCGACGTTTACTCATTATCCATTAAACTCCGGTAATACTTTTTCATATCCTCTTCACTTATAATTACATTCCCACTTTGCCATGGCTTTAATCCTTGACGTGCATTTAGCCAAGGTAGTTCTTGATGATTGATTTTTTCTAACTGATCTCCTGTAAATTCTCCATATGATTCAAATATCTCACGGGAAAAACTCAAAAATTCCTCTGGTAACTGTGAACGATTTTCATTGAACATAGGAATAAGCTGAAATCCATATGCTCTATACTTTTGATACAATGCTGGCTGAACTGCACCATGTACCCATGCCTCAAATGACTCATTTACTAAATTTTCATCATTAATGGCCAAATACCACGCTTTTGCATAATAACATAACTTCTGCAATTTTTTATGTGTCATAGCTTCTATGGATAAAAAAGCATTTGCTAAATCAAATATATCCCCAAAGTGGTGTGTATCATAACTTTGCGTCCTACTATTAAGATGTTTTACTACTTGAAAAGAATTAAATACATCATTATTCATTTTTTTCAACTCCTATCAACCCTTCGAATGCTAAGTAATCATTTCCCAAAAGAGCATTCTTAAATCCTTCTGTTAAAGATTTGATATATATATCAAAAATCAAATTATTCATTTCATTAAGTTTATCTACACTTATACCAGTTTTTCCTATTATTGTCGAATCATCAACATACATATCTATATCAAGTGAGACTTTATAAAGTGTTTTATCATTAGAAATACCTTTCTCTACATTACAAAAAAGGTTTGCCTTGTAATCAGCAATACTAAATGCATCTTTCCTTTCACTTAAAAATGTATTTACTCCACTAATTGCAGTAAAATATCCGAAATAGTCAGAGGAAAAAAACTCCTTGATTCGTTTTATATCCTCAAGCATGCAAATATTGATTTTTCTTATTCCAATTCTTGTAATAGTAAAAAAGTCAATATTTTCTCTATAAACATTTACAACCTTTAAAACAATTCTACTATAATCCTCAAAAGGAGAATAACTTGTTGAGCTAATACTTAGACAAATACAGTCACTTGAAATATCTAAAACATATCCCTTATCCTCATTTATAAAAGAATGGATATCCTGACTCTGAATTTTCCCCAAAGCTTGTGACTGTAAATCCATATTTGCAACATTAACTTCTATTTGATTATTCTTTTTTCTTTCATAACGTGAAAATTTCTCCTCTTTCAGCTCTGGCTTAATTAAAGGAACTAGTTTTTCCAATTCAGACTCAAAAACACCTTGAAAATCTATCCTAACAATAATATCTTTCAAAAAATTATATTTGAAATCACTCCTACTTATTGATGACATATTTACTCCTCTATTCTGATTACTTTATATTATTCAGTCTATGTATAATTTGGTAGCGATAGCTCAAAATAAAAATTTTAACTACACATTTGTTTTTTGTACCTCTATCATATATAACTTATTTTCTATATATTATAACCACTTTTTTATTATTTGTCACTATATTTTAAATTTATTATATGTTATTTTCTTTTATCTCCTTTTTATTCCGTATTATCCTTGACTTTTTCCACACTCACATTTACTATTACATCAAATACATTTGAGGAGGTTATACTATGGCGTTAAGTTTTAGAAAAAGAGGCACAAAGTGGGAATACCGCTTTGATGGCGCTAAAATTGACGGTAAAAGACAACAAATTACAAAAGGTGGATTTAAGACAAAGAAAGAAGCGGAAATAGCGGGAAACAAAGCCCTTGCAGAATATAATAACGTTGGTAGGGTTTTTACAGAAAGTGAACTATCCG
>CALWGN010000027.1 GCA_944380055.1 uncultured Lachnospiraceae bacterium | reverse complement strand
TGGTTTAGCATTAAAGGCTATGAAGAATGTATTTGATTACTTACCAACTGCTTATAATGATGGTTCTAATGTAGAAGCCAGAGTAAAGATGGCAGATGCTTCTTGTATGGCAGGTATGGCATTTGCTAACGCATTCTTAGGAGTATGTCACTCTATGGCACATAAATTAGGTGCATTCCATCACTTACCACATGGTATTGCAAATGCATTATTAATTTCTTTAGTAGTAGAATTTAATGCAAATGACTGCCCACCTAAGATGGGAACATTCTCTCAATATGAATATCCACATACAAAGGCTCGTTATGCTGAATGTGCTCGCTTCTGTGGATTTGCAGGAAAGAATGATGATGAATCAGTTAAGAATTTAATCGAAAAAATTGAAGAATTAAAAGCTTCTGTTGGAGTTAAGAAATCAATTAAAGAATATGGAGTAGATGAAAAATACTTCTTAGAAACATTAGATGAAATGGTTGAGCAAGCATTTGACGATCAATGTACAGGTGCTAACCCAAGATATCCATTAATGAGCGAAATTAAGGAATTATATCTAAGAGCTTATTACGGAAACTAATTTAGCCTTCTTCTTCTCTTTTTACAAAGAAATTTCTTTGTAAAAAGGTATATAAATAAAATAATCCAATTTTATGTCAAAAGGTCAATAAGCAAATGCTTATTGACCTTTTAAGATTTTTACAGTAGTTTTTTTATAATATAAGAAAAGCCAGAAAATCTTCATTTGTAAGAATTTCTGGCATTATTGTTGGTGTTCCCTGCGAGAATCGAACTCACAACTAGCGCTTAGGAGGCACTTGTTATATCCATTTAACTAAGAGAACTTTTATTATATCAAATATATGCTAAGTATCTATTATATGTTCCCTAATAGGAAATATATGCTATTAAAAAATATTTTAAATAGCCAATATGTAGGTAGCAATAATTACCACAAGACTTAGTATACTAGTAAATGATAGGTTTTGCAACCTATTATTATGATTTTTTACTGAGAAAAGGAAAGATTTCCTTGTAGCCATATTTTACCTTTAAAGCGTCTGCCTACCATAGGTTCTCCTAATAAATCTTTTTTATTAATAGCAATTCGAATTGGAAGGTCATTACATTCAACTAAAAATAAATACACTACTTCGTTAGTAATAGAGTTTGTTATCTCATCCATTTCAAGAATATCTCCCATAATAGAATATTGATCACATTCTACTCCATATGGCATAAAAAAGGAATCAATTAATGTATATAAATCTTTTTTTAGTATTTGTTTATTTAAATGATTAAATATATTGACTTCTTCCATTGTTAATTGTTCCATAGCATCAGTATCACCACTTTTTGCAGCTTCTATCATTTCAGAACGCTTTAAAAAGCGATTTTTTGCAGCTTCTTTTTGCTCTGATGTTTTTGTAATTTCCATCAAAATTTTTCCTTCTTCTGCTAAGCCAGATAAACAGATTTGTTCCACTTTTGGTTCTCTACCAGTAGTAGAAAAAATTTCTTTCTTCTCAATAAAGTTGTTTACATAGAAAATTAGTGTAATACCAAGACGGTAATCATCACAAGAGCCAGCATAGGCTTCTTTTTCGCCTTGCTTCTTTAATAAACAAGGTGCAATGCTAGAACAGTAATTGCTTTTTAAAAAGGGAAAATAATACTCCATTTCAAATTTTCCTTGTTCATTGAGCTCTCCACATACAGATATCCCCATATCCGGTCCAAAATATTTTGTAGCAACTGCTAGGTTGCTATCTTCATCAATTTGAGTAAGGGACATTGTATCAGGATTTTCAATAATTTGATCTAAAATTTCTTGTAATTGTTTCTTTTTTGTAATTGTATAAAACCCAATGGATTTTAAAAAACTATGCATTGTTTACCTCTTTCTTTTGAGTATATTAAAAACTATTGTATTCCGTATAACACTATGATGATTTTTATTATACATTAGTATTAAAAAAAAGCAATAAAAACTTGATAAATGAAAGGAATTTACTTATATTGCATATGATGGGACAAAATGCCATAAAATGGAAAATTAAAATATATGACAATACTATTATAATAGGAATGAAATATTATTACTAGAGAGGAATTATATATATGGAATCATTACAAAAATTTAGAAATTTCCTAAAGGAAAATGAAAAAAGTAATTCTACACAAGAGTGTTATGTAAGAGCAATGAGAAACGTTTTAAAAGATAATAATGGAAAAATAGAAAAAGAAGGATTATTAGACTATCGGTATGAATTGATTGGAAAGTATAGTAGTAGTACAGTAAATTGTTATATGGCAGCAATCAATGCTTATCTAGAATTTTTGGAAGAGGATTGGAAGTTGCGGTTTGTAAAAGTTCAAAAGAAAGTATACATAGAAGAAAGTAGAGATTTAAAGAAGAAAGAATATGAGCGTTTATTAGAAGTGAGTTATAGAAATCAAAAAATGTATTTATTAATACAAACAATAGGATCAACTGGAATTCGCATTAGTGAACTACATTATATTACAGTAGAGGCACTTAAAAAAGGGAGTATTCAAGTTAGATGCAAAGGGAAAATACGAGAAATTTTATTGCCAGATTTGCTTGTAAAACGATTAATGGAATACTGTAAACAAGAACATATAGAGGGAGGGGAGGTATTTATAACTAGAAATGGAAAATCATTGGATCGAAGCAATATATGGAGGAATATGAAGAAATTATGTAAAAAAGCTGGTATATCAGAAAGTAAAGTTTATCCTCATAATCTTAGACATTTATTTGCAAAAGTATATTATGAAAAGGAAAAGGATTTACCTAAATTAGCAGATTTACTAGGTCATAGCAATATTGAAACAACGAGAATTTATTTAATTACAGATGGAAAATCTCATAGAAAACAAATTAATAGTCTTGGTCTTGTAAGGTAATATTTTCTGTAATAAAAAACAACATAATATGTATTATGTTGTTTTTT
>CALWGN010000026.1 GCA_944380055.1 uncultured Lachnospiraceae bacterium | reverse complement strand
AGAAATTCCTAGAGAAAGTTATGCAGTGGCAGAAGAAAAGACAGTAAATGAATTAAAAAAATTAGGAAAGCCATTTGTTATTTTATTAAACTGTATTAAACCACATTCAGAAGAAGTAGTCAAATTGAGAAAATCATTGGAAGAAAAATATGGAGTAAATGTTAGACCAGTAAACTGTGAACAACTAAAAAAAGACGATATCACAAATATTATGGCGGATGTATTGCAAGAGTTTCCAGTAACTCAAGTAGATTTCCATATACCAAAATGGATTGAAATTTTGCCAACGACTCATTGGATGAAAGAAAAAATGGTAGAAATGGCAAAAAATATTTTAAGTAAAATTACATATATGAAGGATATTAAGCAGAGATATTTAAGTGCAGATAATGAATATGTAAAACAAATTTTAGTAGAAAGGAAAAATTTATCTAACGGAATTGTATCATTAGATGTTCAGGTAGATTCAGGCTATTATTATCAGATTATCAGTGACTATGTAGGACTTCCAATTACTGGAGAATACCAGCTTATGAAAACATTATTAGAATTATCAAAGCAAAGAAGTGAGTATGAAAAAGTACAATCAGCTATGGAATCAGTAAAATTTAAAGGGTATGGAGTTGTAACTCCAAATAGAAATGAAATTGTGCTAGACGAACCTAAAATTATTAAGCATGGTGGCAAGTATGGAGTGAAAATGAGAGCAGAAGCACCATCTATTCATTTAATTAAGAGCTATATAGAAACAGAAATTGCTCCAATTGTAGGAAGTGAACAACAGGCAGAGGATTTAATTGCCTATATTAAAGAAACTGCAAAAACAAGTAATGAAGGCATTTGGGATACCAATATTTTTGGAAAATCCATTGAGCAAATTGTAGATGATGGAATTGGTACAAAAATATCTCAGATGACAGATGATTGCCAAATGAAGCTACAAGAAACACTACAAAAAATTATTAACGATAGCAATGGTGGAATGATTTGTATCATTATTTAAAAGTAAGAGTTTTGTAACTAGTAGAAAGGGTTGCAAAACTCTTTTTTTTTCTAAATTTACTTACTTTATATAAATGTAGTTGATAATATTTAGGAAAAAAGATAGAATAGATAGTAAGATGATAGAATAAAATGACAGCGAGGTGTAAAAATGAAACAGTGGAAGAATAAAAAAAGTTATCGGATAATAGGAGATTTATTTTATGATATGGTCGGTTCCTTATTAATGGGAATTGGAGTGTACTGTTTTGTTGATCCAGCTAATATTGCACCAGGAGGAATGTCTGGTATTGCTATTCTTATTAAATATTTGGTAAATGTACCAATTGGTTTGATGACATTTATTTTAAATATTCCGCTTCTTATTTTGTCTTATCGATATCTAGGTAAAAAATTTACGGTAAACACAATAAAAAGCTTAATTATTAATACTGTTATCTTAGACTATGTGGTAGCACCTTTAATTCCTCAATATATAGGTGATAGGCTTATTGGATCCGTATTTGGTGGTATTTTAATGGGGGTTGGTCTTGCTATAATATTTATGAGAGGTTCTACTACTGGTGGAACAGATATTATGTCTTATCTTATGCAGCTAAAATTCCCACATATGCCTATTGGACGAGCCATATTAATTGTAGATTGTGTTATTATTGCTGCGTCAATGGCAGTATTTCAAAATATTGAAACAGGTTTATTTGGTATTATTTCTTTGTTTTGTTGTACAAAGTCTATTGATAGCATAATTTATGGAATGGAAAAAGGAACAAAGTTTACCATATGTTCTAAATGCAGCAAAGAAATATCAGAGAAGATTATGGAAGATTTAGAACGAGGTGTTACTTTATTAAAAGGTATAGGAGCATATACAAAAGAAGAACAACAAGTTATAATTTGTGTTGTAAGAAAGCAAGAATATGCAAGAGTAAAATCAATTATTTATGAAATTGATCCAATGGCATTTGTTACGGTATCTGAGGTAGACGAGGTATTTGGAGAAGGATTTAAACCTATTCATAAAAGATAACAAGTGAAAAATGACAAACAACAAACGACAAAGAATAAATGATAAATAACCAATAACAATTTAAAATAGAAAAAAGGAGAATAAGTATGAACAGTGTATATGAAAACTTAATAAAATGTTATAATTGTGTTAGAGAAAAGACTGATTTCAAACCAAAAGTAGCATTGGTATTAGGGTCAGGGTTAGGAAATTATGCAAACACAATAGAAATAGAAGAAATAGTTAATTATAATGAAATTGAAGGGTTTCCAATTTCAACTGTTGAAGGGCATAAAGGACGTTTTGTATTTGGTTATGTTGAGAATATACCTGTTGTTATTATGCAAGGGCGAGTTCATTATTACGAGGGATATAAAATGGAAGAAGTAGTACTTCCTATTCGATTAATGAAATTACTAGGAGCAGAAACTCTATTTTTAACAAATGCTGCAGGAGGAGTCAATGAGAATTTCCAAGTAGGGGATTTTATGATGATTACAGATCA
>CALWGN010000025.1 GCA_944380055.1 uncultured Lachnospiraceae bacterium | reverse complement strand
GTTAGTGAGAAAACAGGTATTCAGTCAGCAATCTGTATGGCAGCAGTAATTGGTGGAGCAGTATTTGGCGATAATTTGTCTATTATATCCGATACAACAATTGCAGCAGCTCGTACTCAAGGCTGTGAAATGAAAGATAAGTTTCGTGTTAATGTAAAAATTGTATGGCCAGGGGCTCTTATTACTGTACTTATTTTCTTAGCAATGACATGGAACGTAGAAATACAATTGGAAGCAGCTTCTTACAACATTCTTCAAGTAATTCCATATATATTTGTGTTAATTGGAGCATTAGTTGGAGTAAATGTATTTATTGTTTTAATTAGTGGAACAGTAATCGCTTTAATAGTTGGAGTTATCACAGGACAGATTCTGCCAATAGAAATGTTTTCTGTTGTAGGAAAAGGTATGGCTGATATGTTTGAAATTACTATTCTTTCCTTATTAGTAGCAGGTGTGGTAGAACTTATTAAGGAAAACGGTGGTATTGATTTTATGATTTACACCATACGAAAGCATATAAAGTCAAAGCGAGGAGGAGAATTAGGGATTGCTTGTCTAGCGTCATTAGTGGATTGTGCCACTGCAAATAATACAGTTGCAATTGTAATTGCAGGTCCAATTGCTAAAGAAATTGCAGATGAGTATGAGATTGATCCGAAAAGAGTTGCCTCTACATTAGATATTTTTGCAGCGGCATGGCAAGGAATCATTCCGTATGGAGCTCAACTTTTAGCAGGTGCACAAGCAGCTTCCATAACCCCGCTTGCAATTATTCCATATTTATTTTATCCATTTTTAATGGGAATTAGTGGTATCATATCTATATTTTTAGCTTATAGAAAGAAAAAGAATTAGAAAAAACTTCTTATAGTCATGATAATTGGCTATAAGAAGTTTTTGCATATTATAAAAAATTATTCCCTAGGCTGCATCCATGGTGGTAAGCTAGGTCCTGGTCCCCACCACCATTTTGGAGGTCTCGGAGGCCTGTGAGGAGGTGGGGCAGGAGGCCTGTGAGGAGGTGGAGCAGGAGGTCTATGAGAAGGTGTACAAGGAGGTCTATTGCAAGAAGACCTTGCATTTTGGTTTATATCCATAATTTATATCCTTTCTTTTTTTCTAGTATATGTGAAAAAAAGAAAAAGGTCCTATAGTATGGAAAAGCAAAGAAGAAATCAGCTACTTTCCTTGAAATGACATAGTAAATGTTCAAATAGAAGACCTGTGAAAAACCATAATGGCGCAAAATCTAGACGAATCACACCTTTAATATTGTATTTTGATTTCGTATAGTCCCAAGGACAAATCTTCTTTTTACATAGAAAATTACCAGTAAAATATTCTACTAAAAAAATACTTATTGTATAAAGAATACCACGAACTAAAATGTTCCAATTTTTAATATATTTATAAATCGGTTTAATAAATGCAGCCATTCCATAAATAGGAAACATAAGAATAGATGTCTGACTCATAAGCCGAAAATCTCGTCGTAAAAAAGAATGGAAGCCAGTAAACATAACTTCAATACACCAACCAGTAATACCACACTGAATAAATGATCGTCTTAACATAAGTTCCTTTCTTAAGGAAGTGTATAGTAAAAGCTCCCTTATAATTATATATGATAAATAATATAGTGTATTAATTGAGGAAAAATTATTCATAGATATGGAAAAAACTTAGTGTAATTAGTTGACAAATAATGTTATTATTCATATAATTAATTTGGAGAACAGAAGAACGGAATTAATAAAGAAAATTACATAAAAAGTGGATTATTCTATCTATAATGAATGGAAGAATACAAGACCTATTATCAAAATAGATACTTATTTCACAATGGAAGTACAAGTAGTTATATAATTACAAGAGAATAAAGAAAACGCTACTATAAAGATAAGAAGAAAAGGTGTGGATTGGGAAATCTTAGGTACATATAGTTCTCCTTTAAGCTTATAAAATAAAAAAGCAATAATGGTTATAGGATGTTTTGTTTAAATATAAAAGTAGGATGGTAGCGAATAGAGAAATCTATTCGTTTTTTTATGATATAGGATAATTTTTACTTTCCTATTATTATAAAAACCTCTGGGAGAATGCACACGATGTGCAAAGGAGGGCTGCTAAAGTAGTCGCATATCAGTGCATATACCAGAGTAAGGCCTCAAGAATTTAAGGAGTTGGAGATAAACTTGTCTGCGTTGTTCTTTTATATTTTTTACTATAATGATATTTAAAGGTATAAGAATAATTTATAATATTTCTAAATAAAGGTGTAAGGAAATAGTAGAAAGGGGAGTAAGTAGAAATATATTCTTAAAAAGAGGGGAATTTAGGAGGATAATAGATGTATAATAGGAGGAGATAATATATGAGAGTTGAAAATACATATGAAATGTAAGAATTAAAAAGTATTTTTATTATAGAGATAGGGTGTACAATGAATTAGTAGATAAAATGGTAAAGTTAGATGGAGGAAGAAATATAAATGGAGACAAAAGTAACAGAAGATTCTAAGATAGCAGCACATGCAAAAAAGAAAAAATATATGGAGCATTGGAAGATAATAGCTATGTATCTATTCATATATGATATTATTGCAGTTAATTTTTCCTATTTTGTTGGATTATGGTTGCGCTTTGATCTTAGTTATTCTCAAATTCCAAAAGAATATTTATATGCATTTTTAAAGTTTGCACCAATTTATACAATTGTTGCAGTTATTGTATTTTATATCATGCATTTATATAATAGTTTGTGGAGGTTTGCAAGTTTTACAGAATTAAATAGGATTGTGTTTGCAACGGTAGTTACAACGCTGTTTCAAGTAGTTGGAATTACTATATTTATACAACGTATGCCATTGTCCTATTACATATCTGGGACTCTCATACAGTTTTTACTTATAACGGGTATAAGATTTTCTTATAGATATGTTACATTGGAACGAGCAAAAAGAGAAAAAAATACAAAAGTGGTACACAGAGCTATGATTATTGGTGCTGGAGCAGCGGGACAGGTAATTATAAAAGAACTAAAACATTCTACTCAAGTAGAAATTCAACCATGTTGTATCATTGATGATAATCCAAATAAATGGGGACGTTTTATGGAAGGTGTCCCAATTGTTGGTGGACGAGATAGTATTATGGAATCTGTTGAGAAATATCAAATCAATCAGATTTTATTTGCTATCCCTACAGCTTCTGCAAAGGAAAAAAGAGATATTCTTAACATTTGCAAAGAAACTAGATGTGAATTAAAAAGTTTACCTGGCGTATATCAATTAGCAAATGGTCAGGTATCGCTAGGAAGTATGAAAGCAGTAGCAGTAGAAGATTTGCTTGGCAGAGACCCAATTAAGGTAAATATGGAAGAAATATTCCAGTATATAAAAGGAAAGACAATTTTAGTTACTGGTGGTGGAGGCTCTATTGGTAGTGAGCTATGTAGACAGATTGCAGCTCATGAACCAAAGCAGTTAATCATTTTTGATATTTATGAAAATAATGCTTATGATATTGAGCAAGAATTAAAAAGAAAGTATAAAAATTTAAATTTAGTAGTATTAATTGGTTCTGTTCGTGATAGCAGAAGGATTAACTCTGTGTTTGAAACATACAAGCCAGATATTGTTTATCATGCAGCAGCACACAAGCATGTACCATTAATGGAAACAAGTCCAAATGAATCCATTAAAAACAATGTCATAGGTACATATAAGACAGCATATGCAGCTCTAAGAAATGGAACAGACCGTTTTGTTCTCATTAGTACAGATAAAG
>CALWGN010000024.1 GCA_944380055.1 uncultured Lachnospiraceae bacterium | reverse complement strand
TGTAGATATTGGTATGGCAATGGATTCCAATGAAAAGGGAATTATAAGAAAAAAGGTTCGGTATGGAACAGGGAATTTCTTAAAGGAAGATGCTATGACAAGAGAAGAGGCTTGTCTTGCCATTTTGCATGGAATTGAAGTGACAAAAGAACTTGTACTAGAAGGATATGATACGTTTGCTATTGGTGAAATGGGAATTGGTAATACAACTACGAGCAGTGCGTTATGCTCTGCCTATTTTGGTTGTGATGCAAAAGAGGTGACAGGAAGAGGCGCTGGACTTTCAAAAGAAGGAGTCAATCATAAAATACAAGTGATCAATGAGGCAATTGCAAGAAGGAAACCAGAGAAGGAAGATGTGCTTGATTTATTATCAAAAGTAGGAGGACTTGAAATTGCTGGTATGGTTGGTTGCTTTTTAGGAGCTGCACTCTATCGAAAGCCTATGTTTATGGATGGATTTATTTCGTCAGTATCAGCGCTTCTTGCAATAAAGCTATGTCCGACTTGTAAAGAATACATATTGCCTTCTCATTGTTCGAAAGAACCTGCAGGCAAGAGAGTGCTATCTGCTATTGGAGTAGAACCATATTTTCAGTTAGACATGTGCATGGGAGAGGGGACAGGTGCTGTTATGGGATTTTCTATTTTAGATTATGCCTTAGCCTGTTATAATAAAATTCCAAAGTTTAAGGAAAATAAAATAGAACCTTATGTTCCATTAGAATAAGCGGGAAAAACAGACTATAGAGACTATTAAAGGAATGGAATGTTCAATTAGATAGTCTCTTTTTTCATTCTCAATTGTATTTTCATCGTTAATTATCAAAAGAAAGTGTTGGTATTATTTACCATAAAAAAACATGATTCTATATGATACAATGAAAAGTACAACAAATGACAAAATCGTAAGTGACAGAATAGAAGTACGGGAGAATACAGATGAACTATATAATTGGAATGGAAACATTTTCAGAAGAAACATTATTAGAAACATTTAAAAATTATTTAGTGGATAGAGAAACTTCATTGGCAACATTAAAAAAGTATTTATCGGATTTAAAAAAATTTTTTGCTTTTTGTTTGGGCGGGAAGATATCAAAAGAAGTGTTGTTAGATTATAAGCAGTGGTTAGTAGAGCACTATGCGGTAAATAGTGTCAATTCTATGATTGCCTCTTTAAATCAATTTTTAAATTGTGTATGTTTAACTCATTTAAGAATAAAAAGTGTAAAATGTCAAAAGCAGATGTTCTTAAAAAATGAGAAAAGTTTGAATCGAAAGGAATATCATAAATTATTGAATAGTGCTAAAATACAGGAGAAAGCAAGGATTCAAATGATTATGGAGACGATTGCAGAAACGGGAATCCGCATTAGTGAACTTTCATTCTTTACAGTCAAACAAGTGAAGCAAGGAAAAATAGAAGTTCATAATAAAGGAAAATATCGAGTGATCTTATTGACAAAACGATTAAAGATGAAGCTTCTTTATTACATAAAAAAACAAAAAATTGAATCAGGTATTGTTTTTTGTACAAGGACAGGGAAGGCGATTGATCGTAGTAATGTGTGGAGAGAAATGAAGAAGTTAGAACAACAGGCACGGATATCAGGTGAGAAAATTTTTCCACACAATTTAAGACATTTATTTGCTAGAATTTTTTATCAAGAGACAAAAAATCTAGTCATTTTAGCAGAAATTTTAGGTCATAGTAGTTTGGAAACAACGAGAATTTATACAATGGAAACAATTGAGAAGTATCAGAGGTTGCTAGAAAAAATAGGGGGGATTTTAGAACTATAATATCAGAGAAAATATAAAACAACATAATATTTATTATGTTGTTTAGTATATAGGAATTTGAAGTAATATGCAATAGCTGTTTTAATATTTTACAACATAATATTTATTATGTTGTCATAATCTGCTGTTAGTTTTAGATTTTTGATTTTATTATACAATTTTTAGTACAATAACTTTATAAAACTATTGAATTCACAATATATTCTTACCATAGCGTATTATAAAATATTATTGACTCCAAAAATATTTTTAAGTATAATTTAAATAAGTAATAATAAAAATACAAAAAAGAAAATTTTTTTATTTATTTTACAACATAATAAATATTATGTTGTTTATGATAAGAAATAAATTATGATAGCTGTATCTCACAAGATACAGTTTTTTTGGATTAAAGGGAAATATTTGGTTAAGATAAAAACTTACTTGAGCAGATAATATATAACATAGATAAAATATCCATATTCAAATATTAAATAATAAAGGTGTGGGAGATAAAATGGAAAAATTACTATTAAGAAAAATAGGTTTAATTTTTATTGGTTTATTAGTCATAATATTTGCTGGATTTTCTGTGATAATTTTTTCTATAGAAAGTAAAAATGCAATTAACAGTATAGAACAAATGATTAAGCAGGTAGGAGATTCCTATAATAAAAATAAGAAAATGACTGAAAATACTAAGGAATTATTAAAGGAAGACTATTTAAATCGTGCCTATGCAATAGAATTTATATTAGAAGATAATCCAAAAGAAAATTATAGGAATCGAGCATTAAAGACAATAAAAAAACAAATGGAAGTGGATTTTATTAATGTTATCGATTTTAAAGGGAATGTTGTTTTAAGTAGTGATAATAGCAACATTGGTTTAAATTTGAAAGAACATAAAGAATCAAAGATGTTCTGGGAGTTAATTGATAGTGATAATATAAAAGATTATGTAGTTCAATTTAATGGAAAAGGTATTGCTACGAAGCAATCAAGAATTTATGTAGGGGTAAAATCGGAGTCAAAGAAATACTCAGTGATTCAAATTGGTGTTAATAATGAACTATTAGATAGCTTAACAGACAAAAATACAATAAAAAATTTGTTTAATACGATACCAACCGTGTCTGAAAGAGCCCTATTTGCTGTCAATGAGGAAAGTGGAGGGATTGAAGGGATAACAAAAAATAATGCCAGTAGCTTGCACATTGATAACATTACTTCGAAAGAAGAGTTTCTTAAAGCGCTAAAAAGTTATAAGAATGGTGATTTAGTGACAATAAATGGGACTAAGAAGTTTATAAAAACTGTTGAAGTTGATAATATCATAATTGGAGGATATTTAGAAGCTCGTTCCGTATATAAACAGACGTTATTTGAACTTATTTTTATTTTCTTTGGTATTGCAATTATATTATTTGGAGTTTTGGCTATTGTTCGATATTCTTTAAGAAAATACGTATTACGAGATCTAGAATTTATTGAGAGTAATGTAAAGGAATTGATGAATGGAAATTATAATATTACGTTTGGTACAAACTATAATACAGAATTTCGTGCAATTTCTCGAGTGCTTAATGATTGGAAGAATAGTTATCGATATAAAACAGAAAGGATGACACGAATTATTGCATCTATTGATAGCCATGTAGCAGTATTTGAATGTTTATATTCTATTAATCAAACTTTTTTTTCGGATAATATGCAATCTATTTTAGGACTCGGTGCTGAAGAGTGGACGAAGATAAGCCAGACACCATATTCGTTTGAGAATTATATTAATACTTGTCTTGACACATTAAAAAAAGATGATGGAGTCCTTGCAATTAACCAACGTTTCGTAAGTGTTGTTTCCTTTCATGAAAAAGAAGAGTTTTATGGTATGGTTATCGATCGGACAGAAGAAATGAAGGAAAAGAACAAATTTAAACAGGAATTATATGATATACAAGTAGAATCAGAAACCGATGGTTTAACACGAGTTATGAATCGAACGGGAGTAGAGAAAAATATTAGTAATGCTTTGAGGAGAGAGCCTAAAAAAGGTGTTATGCTTATTTTTGATTTAGATAATTTTAAAGCTGTAAATGATAATCGAGGGCATTGTGAGGGAGATGAAGTGCTCAAAAAGTTTGCTTTTTGTTTAAGACAAGCCTTTCGAACAAATGATATTGTTGGAAGGATTGGAGGAGATGAGTTTGTAGTATTTTTAAATGAAACGATTGAGAAACAATGTTTAATAAAAAAAATGGAATCACTGTTGGAAGAAATTCATAATGAGTTAGAAGAGTATTATAAACTATATAGTCTTTCAACTAGTATTGGTATTGTTTTTGTTGAAGAGCGTATTTATTCTTATAAACAATTATATCAAGAAGCAGATGTTGCATTGTATCATGCAAAAGCTCTTGGAAAAGATCAATTTTATATAAGGGAGTATAATGAAATAGAAATAGAATAAAACGTTCTGAAAAAAGGTTATGGATTGAATAAAAATCTATAACCTTTTTTTTATATCATAAGAAATTGTGCCACTTTTATATGATAGAGGTGTGATTCTTATGATATAAAAAAGTGCTATGCACAAATACGAGAATTGGGTGAAGTGTGTTTCTTATCATTGATATAGAATCCTGTAAAGTGTTTTAGTATTTAGTAAAAAAATAGTAATATCGATTAGAAAGTATATCATTCAAAAAAATGTTGGTAAAATTTTATTAATTATAATTTGAATGAAAATAGATTGTAATAGTAGTTTGTTGTGAAAAATGCATAAAAAATAGTGTCAAAAAATGTTGAAAAGGTAAAAATGTATATTTTTATTGATAAAAACTTGAAAGTTTTACTAAAATTTGCTAAGATGAATTTACTAAAAAACTCAAGGAGGAATCAATATGAGAGTGAAAAAAATGATTGTGGCAACGTTAGTTTTCGCTATGACAACGGCAAC
>CALWGN010000023.1 GCA_944380055.1 uncultured Lachnospiraceae bacterium | reverse complement strand
CTTACATTAGAAATTTTAGAAAATCTTGCTATGGATGAAGGCGAGGAAATGAATGAAATTGTTAAAAAGTTAAGAAGAAAAGGATTTAGAATATCAATTGATGACTTTGGAAGTGGGTATTCTTCTTTAAATGTTCTTGGTAATTTATATGTAGATGAATTAAAACTAGATCGTATTTTCTTACAGAGAACAATGGAAGAAGATAAAAATAAAATTATTATCCGTCACATTACAGAAATTGCAAGTGAAATGGGAGTTTCCATTGTTGTAGAAGGAGTAGAAACAGAAGAAGATGAAGATTTTATTAAAACTACTTGTGCAGAGTTTGCACAAGGATATTATTACAGTAAGCCAATTCCATTAGTTGAGTTTGAAAAAAATTTATACATAGTAAGGAAGAAAGAGTATAGAAAGCAGTAACCCGTTCATACATATAATAAATTCATCAATAGATTAATGAGTCTATTGGTGAATTTAATATTACAGTGTAAATAGGAGAACATAAAGGTTATGGATGAAAGAAAACTAAAAAGAAGAATGGTAGTAACTACCATTATTATGATAGGTTTAATAATAGCTATATTTATTGGAGCTTATTTTATTATACATTCATTAAAAAGTATTCAATTAGAATCAGAAAAAATAAATATGACATCTAGTATTGCTGAATACAGACTAAAAGTAGATGGAAGAATTTCATCAAACTTTGAACTTTTAAATTCTTTGGGTCCATTTTTAAAGCAACAAGAGTTATATGGACAGGAAGAATTTAATGAAAGTTTGGATGTATCAAATTCACAAAATAGATTTTATCGAATGGGATATTTTGGAGTAGATAATATTGGTGCAATTTCAACGTTAGATAGTGAAATAAGAACTAATGTAATGTTATCGGATTTGGATTTAGAAATACAACGAATTGTAGAGGAGTCAAAAGAAGGAAAAGAAAGTATTTCTGATGTATATGTAGATAAAGAAACAGGGGAAAGTTATATTGCTTTTTCCGTTCCTGTTTATAAAGGAGAAGAAATAGTAGGAGTATTGGTTGCCAGTGAAAATATTAAATTATATTATGAATTATTAAATTACTCTAGTTTCGTAGAGGGATTAAGTGAAAATATAGACTTAATTAATACAGATGGAGATTTTCTCGTTTATTCCAGTCAAAGTACAATAGAGCTTAATGATGATAAAAATGTATTTAGTCTTAATGTATTTTCTGATGAGGAAGAAGAGAAAATAAAAAGTCAAATGAGAAATGGTGAGAAATTTATTGTTCAGGTGGTATACCAAAATAAGAACAATTATGTTGTATTTGAACCATTAGAATATTATAATTGGTATTTAATGTACACAGGCACGTCAGATACTGTATTTGACTCTCTTTATGAGGCAATTAGACATGGACAAAGATATTTAATTGGAATTTTAGCTGTTGTATTTGTTTTGAATTTATATATGTATAGAAATGCATTAGTAGGAAGAAAAGCGTTGGAGGATTTAGCTTATTATGATAAGTTAACTGGAAGCTTTAACCTAGAAAAATTCAAAATAGAAGCCACGAGAAATAAAGAAACACTAAAATCAGTGGTAGTTATAAATGTGAAAAAGTTTCTATACATAAATAAAATATTTGGTATGGAACGAGCCAATAGAATTCTTTGTGAAATAAGCAAAGCTATTGAGAAAGAAATAAAAAAAGGAGAGTTTTATTGTAGAGAAAATGCAGACCAGTTTATTATTTCTCTAAAAGATTCTAGCGAGGATGTAATTAGAGAACGATTAAATGGATTAATTGAACAAATAAAGAAAATTTCAAAGGAAAACTTTAATAAATATCATATTGAAGTGGCAATTGGGGTGACCATATGTGATGAAGATGGAAAAGAACAGTTATCGGATCATATTGAGTTAGCTATTTTTGCATTAAAAGAATCCAAAAAAAAGAATGGAAGCCAAATTACATTTTGGTCTAATATAGTAAAAAAGCTTTCTGATATACATTTTTATGTAGATAGCCATAAATATGAAGCAATTGAAAACGAAGAGTTTAAAGTATATCTTCAACCAAAAAAACAATTGCAAACAGGAGAATATACAAGTGCAGAGATATTAGTCCGCTGGATTAGAGAAGATGGAAGTATTTTATTTCCAGATCAATTTATTTCAGATTTTGAAGAAAATGGATTTTGTGTTAATTTAGATTTGTATATGTTTGAACAGGCCTGTAAAATACTTCGTAAATGGATGGATGAAGGAAAAAAAGTAATATCATTATCCATTAATCAATCCAAATTATTGTTTTATAAAGAAAATTATGTACAATTACTATGCCAAATTACAGATAAATATCAGGTACCAAGAAATTTTCTTACATTAGAAATTTTAGAAAATCTTGCAATGGAAGATAGTTCGGAAATGAATCGAATTATAGAAGAACTTCACAAGGAAGGTTTTCGAGTTTCAATGGATGACTTCGGAAGTGGATATTCCTCATTAAATGTACTGGGAAATTTACATGTAGATGAGTTGAAATTAGATCGTATCTTTTTAAAGAAGACCATGGAAGAAGATAAGAAGAAAATTATCATTCGTTATATTACAGAAATTGCTAAAAAAATGGGAATTAGTGTAGTTATTGAAGGGATTGAGAGTGAAGTAGATGAAAAATTTATTAAAACTACTCATGCTGAATATGGACAAGGATATTATTATAGTAAACCAATTCCACTAGTAGAGTTTGAAAAAACATTTATGTAAGAAGATGAGAATATAGCTAATATGTAGTGTTCAATAAAAGATTGCTTATATAGAAGTGGTTTCTATAAAATAGAAATGCACTATAATAAAAGAAATATTGGAGAAAAATAAAATAAGTAGAATTGCAGCGAGGATGTAATAATGAAAAAAACTTTTAGTGACCCTATATTTCAAGAACTGATTGATAGTATACAGGAAGAAAGAATAAAGGGGAATTATGAAAAAGTAAAAGAAAGAGCAATGCTATTGGAAAAAGAAGCAATAAAGATGGGGAATAAGCATTCAGAAGCGTTGGCATATTATTTTTATGCAGTATGTGAATTATTTTATAATAAACCAATGGAAACAATACAATATTGTTTAAAAGGAAAAGAGATATGTATAAAAGAAGAATATTACCATTTGTATGTTCGCATTTGCATGACAGAAGGAACTGCATATATTAGCTTAAATGAAAGAGCAAGTGCAATTGAACGATTATTAGATGGATATTATTTAAGTTTAAAACACTCATTGCTAGATGTTCATGCTCAAGTATTAAATAATATTGGTTCTGTATTTTTTGATTTAGGTAGATATGAGATTGCTTTAGACTATTATTTAAAATCTTATAAAATAGAACAGGAAGTTAATGATACACCAAGAATGGGGCAGTTAATTTTATATCTTAATATAGTAAATACATATATCCGCCAAAAAGAATTTGAAGAAGCAATTGCTTGGGAAAATAAATACTTATCCAATGAAGAAGAGAGAAAAATACCATTGGTAAAGTATAGTATGTTAGGAAATTATATTCTAATGAAATATAAAACTGATACAGAAGAAGCGATGGAAGAAAAAGTAAATGAATTTTTAGAATATATACAAAGTACAAATTTAGATTCATACTTTATGAATATAGTATTTGAAATTATTGAATGTTGCTTTGATATAAAAAATTTTAAATTAGCAAAAAAAATTATAAATATTGTAGAATTATCCATGAATGATTTTAAAGGTTATGAATATAAAGAACGATTGCTTCATACAAAGACACGTCTGTGGGAATACTTAGGAGAGGAAGAAGCGTTATATTCAGATTTATTAGAATATAAAGAAGTAGTTCATAAAGGAAGAGTTGTTAAGAACGAAAATGAGTGTATTGGTATATTATCTAAAATTCAACTAAAAGAAATAGAACAAGAAAGAATGCAAATTGAACTTAAAAATGAAGAATTGCGACAACAAAGCCAATTAGACAGTTTCACAGGTGTTCTTAATAAAGTAGCATTTGAAGAAAAAGTAAAACATCGCTTAGAAAATAACATAGAAGGATTAGAGCATGATGTTTTAATAATTATTGATATTGATAATTTTAAAACCATAAATGATGTATATGGTCATGCAGTAGGAGATATTGTTATAAAGAAATTTGCACAGTTATTAAAGGAATATGTACGTGATATTGATTTTATTGGAAGAATTGGTGGAGATGAATTTGCTGTATTAATGACAGAAGTATATAGCAAACAAAGTGCAGTAAACTGGGGAGATTTTTTTATGAAAGCTCTAAATAATTTACAGTTGGAAGGTTTAGAGCATGTAGATATTACAGTTAGCATGGGGGCAGTTGTAGTAGAAAATGAAACAGATTATGCTTCTATATTTGAAAAAGCAGATAAAGCTATGTATGTAGCTAAGGCAAAAGGAAAGAATGCATATGAAGTGTATGAAGAAGATTAAATTACTTTAAATAAAAAAGCAGCGAAGAAACTTAAGTTCTTCGCTGTTTTTTTATTTAAAATGATACAATACTATCTTAATAATAGTTAGGACTTTTTAGTAAAGAACACCAATAAGAAAACCTTGATATTCTTGATACATAGTTTCTTCCGTTTTTTTCATAAAGATACATACTTCATTTTCTTTAAAGGAAAATTGAAAATGAACACATCCTACAGATTCTCCAATGAGGTGACATTGTACATAAAGTGTATTTGGAGTAAGCCAGACACCAGAGGAAGCACAGCGTTCACTATAAAGTGGAAAGATGCTATCAACTAAATATCCAAAACCAAAGGTAATTTTATGCCAAGTATTTTTAAAAGAAAAATGAAATATTCCCTCTTCTTTTTTACTGGAAAATGAGAAGTAAAAAGAGTCAAAAGCCTTCCCTTTTTCTACAATAGTCCACTGTTTTTTAGCAAATACTTCTCCACTAGAACTATGATAGTTACCAGTTAAAAATGGAAGAGTCAAAGAAGATATTTTTTTTGAAAGTAAATCATTATCCGCTCTATTTTCTGCTAAAGGCATGTGGCATAATGAAGGAAGAATATAACGGTATAATGCATTATAAATCATTTGATTTCCACCTTTAAATTCTTGAGTGTCTGCAGTTGTAATACAAACCAAATCATAGTCTGGAAGGCAAATCATTAATTGTCCACCCATGCCATAAGCAGCAAATCCATTGTGACTAATCCGCCAAAATTGATAGCCATATCCACAGGATTCTTCTGGTGATGGAGCAGGCATGGTATTGCATTGGAAAGATAATGCTTCTTTTAAATAGTCAGAGGGTAGCAATTGTTCTCCATTATTATTCGTACCATTATTTAGAAGAAGCAGTCCCAATTTTAGCAAATCCATAGGTTCTGCCATAAGTCCAGAGCCCCCCATAGACGTTCCAAAAGGATCCGTTAAAAAGTAAGAGTGTTCGGAAAAACCAATGGATCTAAGTACAGTATCTTTAAGGTAATCAAGAATACTTTTATTTGTTATTTTTTCTACTAATGCACATAATGTATGACTTGCAGAAGTATCGTAAATAAATGCACACCCAGATGGATGGGTAGG
>CALWGN010000022.1 GCA_944380055.1 uncultured Lachnospiraceae bacterium | reverse complement strand
TTCCTTTAAAAGAAGGAGTTTATTTGCAGTTTACTGGTCCAGCCTATGAATCACCAAGTGAAGTAAAAATGGCTCGCCTATTAGGGGCAGATGCGGTTGGAATGAGTACTGCTTGTGAAGCAATTGCTGCCAATCATATGGGAATGAACATTTGTGGGATTTCTTTTATTTCTAATATGGCATGTGGAATTTTAGATGTTCCTCTTAGCCACGAAGAAGTGAAAGCGGCGGCAGATAAAGTAACAAAAGATTTTCAAGCATTTGTTAGTAGTATTATAAAAATGTTATAGAATTGTAAGTTTGTGTTAATAGAAAAGGGGTTGATATTTATGGAAAATATTAAAAAGATGATACCTTATTTATTTGTCATATTATTAGCATTTTATATAATACCATTTTTAATCGTAGATACAGGTTCTGGTATAGCTGTATTACTTATTATTGTTCCAATGATATGTTTCATAAATGCAATTATTTATGGAATAAAACATTCTTTTCATGCATTGTATACAATCCTTGTGTGCCTATTATTTATACCAACGATTTACATATTTTATAATACCAGTGCGTGGGTTTATGTTATTGGATATGGAGTGCTTTCTCTTTTAGGAAATATATTTGGAATATTAATTTATAAAGTATTTAAAAGCTTTAAACTTTAATAGATGTAGTTTGCTAGAGTATGACATAGATTAGCAATTATATTTTAATTTTTAGGAAGGGGTGTTAGGATGCGTATTCGTATGTATAATGGAAGAATTCTTACAATGGAAGATAATAGAGAAATTTTCTCTGGAGAAGTATGGATAAATAATAGTGAAATAGAGCGTGTTATATGCTATGCTACCAATAAGAAAGAAGATACAAAAGAATCATTTGATAGAGAAATAGATTTACAAGAAAATTTATTAATGCCAGGATTTAAAAATGCTCATGCCCATGCTCCAATGACATTTTTACGTTCTTATGCCGATGATTTGCCATTACAACAATGGCTATTTGAAAAAGTATTTCCTATGGAAGCAAAGCTTTTACCAGAGGATATGAAATGGCTCTCTAAATTAGCTATTATGGAATACGTAACAAGTGGTATTACCTCTTCCTTTGAAATGTATTTAAATCTGGATATGCTTGCACAAGCTGCTATGGAAACAGGCTTTCGTATGGTACTTTGTGGACCAATTAATTCCCAATTTGGAACAGCAAAAGAAGCAGTTGAACAGTTAAAGAAGTGGTATGAATGTTATAATGAAAGAGATAGTCTGGTATCTATGCATTTGGGATTTCACGCAGAATATACCACACCAAAAGAGATGTTATATGAAATAGCTAAACTAGCAAGGGATAAAAAAGCACCAGTTTACACTCATAATTCAGAAACAGAAAAAGAAGTATTGGAGTGTAAGGAACGATATCATCTGTCACCAACCAAATATTTAAATAGTATTGGAATGTTTGAATATGGTGGTGGTGGATTTCATTGCAATTATTTAGATGAAGAAGATATGGACATATTTAAGGAAAAAAAATTATATGTTGTAACAAACCCTGCATCTAACATGAAATTAGCCAGTGGAATTGCTCCTATTACTAGATTGTTGGAAAAAGGAGTAAAAGTAGCCATAGGAACGGATGGGCCAGCTAGTAATAACTGCTTAGATATGTTTCGTGAAATGTTTCTAGTAACAGGCTTACAAAAACTTGTCACAAAAAAAGCAGATGCTATGAATAGTTATGATGTGTTAAAAATGGCAACGGTTGGCAGTGCAGAGGCGATGAGACTTTCAAACTGCAAAACTATTGCAAAAGGACAAAAGGCAGACCTTATAATTATTGATTTAAAACAGCCAAATATGCAACCTCTTCATAATATAGAAAAAAATATTGTATACAGTGGAAGTAAACAAAATGTTATACTTACTATGGTAAATGGCAATATTTTATATGAAAAAGGAGAATTTTTTATTGGTGTAGATAAAGAGGAAGTATATAAAAAGGCAAATGAAATTGCAAATCGTTGTAAATTATAGTAAAATAGAATATAAATATTTAAATAGTAAAAATAGAGCTAGAAAGGAAACAGAAAATGGATAAATACTTATATATTGGGCTGGGAGTTGCTGTAATTGGTATTATTTTATATCAAATTATTAACAGTGAAAAACAAAGAAGAGCGAAGTTATTATATAAAATCAAACAAGCTTGGGGGAATCCAGTAGTAAGAGAATATGAGTACGATGAATTTGAGGCACTAACTCATTATTATAAAAAAAGAAAAAAAGAAGGAGAATTTGTTATTGATGATATTACATGGAATGATTTAGATATGGATTCTGTGTTTTTAGAAATTAATAATACACAGTCCTCTACAGGAGCAGAGTACCTATATAAAATGCTTCGTACTCCTTGTTTTGACAAAAAGACTCTAGAAGAAAGAGATCGATTAATGGAGTATTTTACAAACAATGAGGATATTAGAATATCTTATCAATTAGACCTAGCAAAAATAGGGCAAACAAAAAGGTTTGCATTAGTAGATTATATTGAAAATTTTGTTAGCTTAAAAAAAGGTAGTAATGTGGGGCATTATTTACAAATAGCTTTGGTTGTTATGTCTATTGTGTTAATGTCGTTAAATCCTGCTATTGGTATTGTAGCGCTTATTAGCTCATTAATTTATAATGTGTTTACTTATTATAAAGAAAAAGGAAAGGTAGAACCATTTTTTGTATGTATTGGTGCAGCAGTTCGCTTAGTCGATTGTTGCGAACGTTTGGGAAAGCACAATGAAAAAGAATTGGAACAATATTTAGTAAAGATTAGGGAAATTGCAAAATCATTAAAATCCATTCGTAAAGATGTATCTTATATTGGCTCTACTGATAAATTAAGTGGAAATCCAGCAGATATTATCATGGATTATATAAGAATGTTGTTTCATATTGACCTAATTAAATTTAATAATATTTTAGGTAAAGTACAAAATGAAATGGGAAAAATTGATGAAGCAATGGAAATATTAGGGGAATTAGAGGCTATTATTGCTATTGCTTCTTATAGAAAATCAATTGCTTATTATTGTAAGCCTGTCTTAAAAGAAGGAAAAAATGTAACAGTAAATATGGAAGATATTTATCACCCATTAATTTCTAATCCTGTGCCAAATACCATTAAAGAAAATCGTTCTGTATTATTGACAGGGTCCAATGCATCAGGAAAATCTACATTTTTAAAAACAGTAGCTATTAATGCTATTTTAGCGCAAACAATATATACAGTACTTGGAAATTATTATGAAACTAATTTTTATCAAGTATATTCTTCCATGGCATTAAAGGATAATTTGCAAGGAAATGAAAGTTATTATATGGTAGAAATTAAATCTTTAAAGAGAATTATGGATGCAGATAGTAGCAAATATCCTATTTTATGTTTTGTAGATGAAGTACTGAGAGGTACAAATACAGTAGAGCGTATTGCAGCTTCTTCCAGAATTTTATTAACATTAGCAAAAAGTGGAGCTATGTGTTTTGCTGCCACTCATGATATTGAATTAACTCATTTATTAGAAGAAAATTATTCAAATTATCATTTCCAAGAAGAGATAGAAGAAAATGATGTATTATTTAATTATCAATTATTTAAAGGAAGAGCTACAACAAGAAATGCTATTAAGTTATTAGCTATTATGGGATATGATACAAACGTTATTGCACAAGCAGAGGAAACTGCCCAAAGATTTTTAAATGAAGGTGTATGGAAATTATAAATATATCCTAGTAATAAGGGATGTTTTGCGTAAAATTCAGAAAGGATTGTATTTTAACAAAATGTTAAAATAGATATGAATTATGGAAGTGAAAATATTTACAGATGGTTCTGCACGAGGAAATCCAGATGGCCCAGGAGGATATGGAACAATTCTTCAGTATGTAGATGGAAAAGGTCAATTACATGAAAGAGAGTTATCAGGTGG